>CAZTMY010000044.1:0-12353 GCA_964614895.1 uncultured Anaerolineales bacterium | reverse complement strand
GGAGAGCCGACGAGTGCCAGGCGATCATATCACAGTTGAGCTGGCGTTGCCTAATCTGATCGTGGAGAGAGACAAGAAGGGGAAGACAATCATCGTGGAGGCGGTTGCGGTGCCAAGAGCGACCCTGCCCCCAGTATGGATGGCGGACGGGTTCATACGCGCATATCGCGCCATTTTCTGGGTTTGAGGCACATCCTAACGCACTGGCGAGAGGAGATCTTGAACACTTTCACTTCCTGCTGACGAATGGGTTTGCGGAAGGGAGGAACACCTGGATCAAGGTCATCCTCCGGAGTGTCTATGGCTATTGCAGCCTGGAGAATCTGAGGTGCCGGACCCTGACGACAAACCACCCAGCCAGCCATGCTGTGGCACAGTGCTAATACCACACTTCTTGACGTAGAACCCTTGGCTTTGCGTGGTTGACAGAATCGCCCTAGGCACACCATAATGACCGAGATCTAGGCTTACCTGCGGTAATGGGGGAAACGTGCTAGATCTGACGTTGCGGGGCCAATGCGATAGAGCAAGCCGCCTTCTGGCGGAGAATCGCACGGTGGAGGCAGAGTTGGCCTGCCGCCGCGTCCTGACCGCCTACCCCCACTATATCCGGGCCTACGGCCTCCTCGGCGAGACCCTCATCGCGCGCGGAGACTATGAACGGGCGACGGGGCTCTATCAGAGGGTCTTGGGAGCCGATCCCGAGAACCTGGTGGCCTATGCGCAGTTGTCGCGGCTTTTCGAAGCCCGCGGGTTGCTGGATGATGCCATTTGGCACCTGGAGCGTGCCTTTGAGCTCGAACCTGGGAGCCATGCTATTCGGATCAGCCTGACGCGGCTCTACCAGGCGCGTAGTATACCCGTGCACGGACGCTTGAACATGAGCCGGGCCGCATTGGCCCGCTGCTACATGCGCGGCCAGCTCTACACCAAGGCAGCCGAAGAGCTCACCCCACTAGTACGCGAATTCGAGGGGCGGCTCGACCTGCTTGTGGCCCTAGCAGAGGCGCTGTGGTTCGACGGGCAGACAGACCGGGCCGAGAAGATTTGCCAGGAAGCGCTCGCATCAGCGCCGTACTGCCTCAAGGCGTCCCTTATCCTCGGGAAGATTTGGCTGGGCTCTGATCGCGACCACCATGCTCGCATCTTGCTCCAGCAAGCTCAAGCGCTAGACCCCGAGAACGAAGTAGCCAATGAGCTGTTCGGCAGCGCCACGCCGTTGCCGCGACGCACACCGAGGGTGCCATTGGAGCCAGAGCGAGAGCCGATCGAGCAAGAATCTGAGAGTGAAGCCGTAGAGGTCAGTTATCAGGTAGTAGAGGAGGAGGTCGAGCGGGTAGCAGAGGAGGAACCGAGCGCTCCTGCGCGATCCGTACAGGAGCTTGCTCGTCGTCTTGGCAAACTCCTCAGGCCCCATTCCGAGCGCAAAGCCAAGATGGAACAACCGGAGGAGACCGAGAGCGCCAGCCCTGAGGCGAGCGAGGAGGCAGCCTCCCAACAGGAACCAGGCGACCGCTCAGAGTTGCCCGACACCCAAGGCTGGCAAGGCAAGTCGCTGCTAGACGTCCTGGGCGAGTATGTAGATGAGCATCCGGAGGACATCGAGACTCGGCTAGACCTAGCGCGCAGATATCGAGACATCGGCGATCTGGCCGGCGCGCTCGGCCACTATCGCGCGTTGGTCGAGTCAGGCTCCGAGGTGCTGCCAGGCGTGGTCACCGATCTGGAGTTTCTGAACAGCGTCTATCCGCGTACGCACACCCTGATGGATTTGCTCGAACGAGCACACGAGCGCTCACGCCATCATCCAAGTTAACATTGAGCCAACAATCACACGTGCAAGGAGCCAATCATGGAAACCACGCTCGTCATCATCAAGCCAGATGCTGTCCAGAGAGGACTCATCGGCGAGGTTATCATGCGCCTCGAGAGACGCGGTCTCAAGATCATCGGCATGAAGCTCATGCAGATCGACAAGGAGCTCGCCGAGCGCCACTATGGTATCCATCGTGGCAAGCCGTTCTTCGAGGGGCTCATTCAGTACATCACCTCAGCGCCGGTCGTCGTCATGGCCGTAGCGGGCCCCAATGCCATCCAAGCTGTTCGCGCCACCATGGGCGCCACTAATCCTCTGGAAGCGGCCCCAGGCACAATCCGCGCCGACCTGGCCCTCGAAATCGGGAGGAATCTGGTGCACGGCTCCGATGGCCCGGAGACCGCCCAGCACGAGCTGGCCCTGTTCTTCGAGCCGGACGAGCTTGTCACCTGGGATCGTGATACTGATCGCTGGATTGAGGAATAGTTCTGTCCTAATGCCAGTGCCCACCGCTGTGCCTGACTGTTCCCCTTGCCCTGCTGGCGCGCTTGTCCGCCAACGGAGCGAGTGCCCACGAGCGAGGCCGTAGTGGCTTATGCCTCATGCCAAATGTAACGCTGAATCCTAGTGATCCGCCCTCGTCCCTGGGGCGTCGCATAGCACGTGTCTGGTTGCTCTATCTACGCGGGCAGCTTGTGTGCGCCCTGAGCATTGGCGCCCTTACCTGGATCGTGGGCGGTGGACTAGGGCTGGCCGGCGCACCATGGCTGGGGATGTTCGCGGGCCTTATGGAGACCGTCCCACATGTTGGCCCCCTCGTGGCGATCGTGCCGGCGGTCGCCATTGCCCTCTGGAAAGGCTCGACCGCCGTCCCGGTCAGCAACTGGGTATTCGCAGTGATCATCGCTGGTGCATACTTGGCTATCCAGCAGATTGGCTCCTTGATCATCCAGCCGAAGGTACTGGGCAAAGAACTGGACTTGCCCCCGTTGGTGGTACTGATCGCCATCGCTGCCGGTGCCGCTCTTGGTGGGATCGTAGGCCTGTACCTGGCCATCCCGCTGTTAGTGACCGCCCGAGAGCTGGTATCCTATGCCATCGAACGCCAGCGACGCGGGCGCAAGCAACGCCATGATGCTACCGGCCTTGCGCCGACCAACGAAAAAGAGTAGGCTCAGATCATATAGAGTGCGGGATACGCTCAGCACGGTTGAACAGGGTCATCATATAGATCCAGGAGGTACCCATGGAACGTATCGGCTTTATCCTCAAAGTCAAAGAGGACAAGATCGAGGAGTACAAGCGGCGTCACGCCAACGTTTGGCCAGAGATGCTGGACGCGCTGCGCGAGACCGGCTGGCACAACTATACGCTATTCATGCGCGAGGATGGGCTGCTCTTTGGCTATGTGGAAACGCCTGACTTTGAGGCCGCCAAAGCAGGCATGGCCGAGAAGGAGGTCAACGCTCGCTGGCAGGCTGAGATGGGAGAGCTCTTCGAGTCGCTGGAGGGCCAGGCCCCCGACGAGGCCATGAAGCCGCTAGAGATCGTCTTCCATCTGGACTAGGCCTCCACGAACCGAGAATGCACCATAAGGGGGCAGCTCGAAATGCTGCCCCCTTCACCTGCCGCTACCAGCCTACCTCCCTAACCAGGCGTTCCAGATCCGTCGAAGCAGCTACCACCCTCGAGCGGATGGCATCGAGCGCCTGGCGAGTGCGGGCCTCAAAACGTAAGGTGATCACCGGCTCGGTGACAGAGCGCCGAGCCAAGGCCCAGCCGTCAGCGAACTGGATCTTGATGCCATCGAGATAACTGCGGGGCAGATCCCTGAATGCTGCATCCAGATCCGTCAGGATCGCGTCGGCGACCTCTGCCGCGCAAGGCAAGCGTAGATCCGGTGTGATGGGATAGTTCGGCACATCCTCCATGGCTGCTGCAAGCGCAAGACCTCGCTCGTCTAGCATATCGGCCAGCATCAACGTGGCATAGAGGGCGTCATCACGTCGCAGCTCGCCAAAGAAATAGTGTCCACTGATCTCGCCACCCAACACGGCATGCTCGTCCAACATCCGCGCCTTGATGAACGCATGCCCCGAGCGCTCGGCCAAGGGAACGCCACCAGCACGCTCGACTGCCTCGGGTACGACCGAGGAGCTCTTCAGATCATACACCACGCGTTCACCGGGTTGGTCTGCCAATCTGTGCCCAAGCAGGAGGGCGAACACCCGATCCGCGGCAAGCACTTGGCCCCGCTCGTCCACAAATATCACGCGATCGCCATCACCATCGTACGCAGCACCCCATGCCCCGAGGCGCGAGCACGCTGCTTGCAAGTCCGCCAGATGCGCTGCGATGGCAGGATTGGGATGCCGGTTCGGGAAGGCCCCATCTGGCAGGCAGTAGAGGGGCTCCACGCGCAGCCCAACCTGCTCCAACACCATCGGGGCCAGCCACCACATGGCGCCATTGCCGGCATCCACCACCACCTGCCGCGGCCCCAGCTCATGCCAGCGTTGCAGCAGCGCCGCCACATAGGGCTCCAGAGCAGGTGCTGTCCGGTAGCTGCCCCGGACGTACGGCCTGGTCTCTTCAGCCGCCTTGGCCAGGGAGTCGATGTCTTCTGGAGTCACGGGACGATCGCCGAACATCAGCTTGAACCCGTTGTACTCCGGGGGATTGTGAGATGCCGTAACCATCACGGCGGCGTACGCGCCTAATCGATCCTTGGCATCGTAGAGTACGGATGTGGGCACCACCCCAATGTCTATCACCTGGGCGCCATGGGAGATCAACCCTCGCACGAGTGCCCATTTCAAAGGCGAGGAACTGGGGCGTAGATCCGATCCCAGTACTACCTCGCGGCCAGCGATGCGCTCAGCGATGGCACCCCCTAGTCGCTCCGCGACGCCTTCGTCCAGGTCGCTGCCATACACGCCGCGAATGTCGCACGCCTTGTAGATACTCATGTCAGGTAGCCTCGCTCGCGGCATGCCTCCACAAAGTGCCCATAGCGCTCCTCATAGGCACCCGCCAGCTCGCGTCGCGGTGTAACAGGCGTCTGAAGCCGCACCATATTCGTGACCGCATCTTCCACCCTGGCATAGTGAGCTGATCGCGCCGCTAGCATGGCAGCACCCATCGCGCCGGATTCGTGCTCAGGAACGACCATCTCTTTGCCCAGCACGTCGGCACGAATCTGAAGCCCAGTTCGGCTACGCGCCCCGCCGCCGGCGCAGTAGATGCGCTCACCCACCGTGGCGCCAAGCGACGCGACCACCTCATACGCGAGTCGTTCCACATAGGCGAGACCTTCCAGGTAGGCCGCGTACAAAGTCGCTTCTTCAGTCGTCTCGCCTAGAACAAAACCCTCGGCCTCGGGACACACAAATGGGAAGCGCTCGCCCTTCCGCATTAGCGGGTACACAATCAAGTCTGTCGGAGCACGGCTCAGTGCTGCGGCATTCAAAGCGGCTAATCGCTCCGCACCAAAGCGGAGCGAGAGGCAATCGGCGCCCGTGCTGCTGGCACCGCCGGGCGACCAGAAGCCATCAGGATGCCGGTGGCAGTAGATCCGCCCCTCGGGATCACGCACGATCTTATCGGTAACGCCTTTGAGCACCAATGTCGTGCCCAAGGTCGAGTTCCAATCGCCCAACGATGCAGCCCCGCTGGCCAACTGGGAGGCATTGCCATCCGTAGCGCCGGCCGCCACCAAAGTATGCGCAGACAGACCCGTGGCTCTCGCCATAGCGGGGCAGACTCGCCCAACCGCCTGGCCCGGCGCGACCACCTGAGGCAACTTGTCCTCGGGCAGACCGAGGGATTCCCAAATCAACGAGGGCCAAGTCAGGTCCACCACGTCATAGCCCCACTTGAGAGCGCTGGTCCAATCTGCGATGCCAGGCGTCCCCGTCAGCCATGCCGTCACTAGATCGGCTGGGCTATGGAGCCAGCGCGCCCTGTCCAGGCGTGCCGGGTCGTGCTCGGCCAGCCAGACAGCCTTGGTCAGAGCGTAGGAGGCACTCATGCGCGTCCCGACCTTCTTCTCCCATGGCCTTGTAGCCGCCCGCACACGCTGGACCACATCAGCGGCACGCGCGTCCGAGTACATGATAGCGTTGCCAACGGGCTCTCCTTGGGCATCGGCCAGACACAGCGTCCCTGAAGTAGAGGTCACCGCAGCAGCAGCGATGTCCGCGGCATCCAGCCCTCGCCCCCTTAGCTCCGCCACGACCTCCGCCAAGCAACGCACTACAGCCGCACGCCACATCCGTGGATCCTGCTCGAAAGCGCCCTGGCTGGTGGAAACCAGCGTCTCAGGCGGGAACGCCTCAGACACCTCCACTCTGACCACGCCTGCTAGATCAGCTACAATGGCTCGCGCGCCCTGTGTGCCGACATCAATTCCCAATACCAGCATTCTGATCCTCTTTCGCCCAGGCATCGCTTCTGCTGTCACGGAGCTATTCTATGCGCGGCCTGACGCTAGAGCCAGTGCTCCACGCCCCCCAGATGACGCCTCAAGAACGCACCAGCCCGTGGGAGAAGGCTCTGACATCTGTAACCGAAGAGCGCGCCGCGGAGGCGGCCGACCTCTGAGGGGCGAGCGCCTTCCTAGAAGAGCTCGTGCCGGAGACCGAGGCTGTGCATGATTTCGCGGTGCTTTGCGATGAGGCAGGGACGAGATTCGCCCTAGAGTGGGTTCAAGCGGGCGCGAACGTCGCGGATATCGGCCACATAGCGGATCTGGCTCACGCCGCAAGCCGCCGTATGCGTCCAGGCAGGTGATACCAAGACCTTTGTCAGCGCAGGCTGCGAAGTGCCCATCAACACACCGAAGGAGAACCTGCTCGCGCACTATCGCGCTGTTCGAGGTGCTGGCAAAGCTGCAAGCTAAGGAGTAGAGGATCCTCGAGGTCTTACCTGCGCTTGCCGCAGCAATTCTTGTACTTGAGTCCGGAACCACACGGGCAGGGATCGTTGCGTCCAACGTTGGCGAATGCCGATTCCGTCAGCACGCGCTTCCGCTGCTGCAAGATGCGATCGCGCAGCCGCTCAAAGCCCGGCTGGCTGTAGGCAAAGAAACGCTTGTACCCCTCGCAGAGATAGTGTTTCGGGTCGCCACCGATGCCCACAAAACGTGGACATCCCTGCTGACACAGATGCAGCCATGGGCATTCCTGACACTCGGGGCGCGGGTTGCTTTTGGCCTTGGCAAAGCTGCGAACGACATCAGTTTCAAAGAGCTCCTCCAGCGGCGTCTCCATGATGTTCCCCACATAGAGGTCGTCGCGCACGAAAAAGTCACATGGGTAGACATCACCGTTGTGCTCGACCACGAGGTAGTTGCCGCACTCGTGCTGGTATGTACACATGGGAGCCGTCTCGCCAAGGTAAGCAGCCAAAATGGCATCAAAGTCCCGCACAGAGGTCTGCGGGTTGCCACCGTTGTACCAGCGATCAAAGAGAGCGCACATGGCATCCCCGAACTGCTCCGAGCTCACAGAGAAATCGGTCGCCTCACCCGTCTCTGGATCCTGCTCCACGCAGGGGATGAACTGCAGATACGTGAACCCCTGTGCCACGAAAAAGTCATAGATCTCGACGGCATGATCTGCCGTGATATCGTTGAGCACCGCGAGCACATTGAACTCGGTATGATAGCGACGCAGCATCCTCGCTGTCTTTATGACACGCTCGTACGTGCCCCGGCCACGCACATCGGTCCGATACGCATCGTGATATGCGGCCGGGCCATCTAGGCTCAGCCCCACAAGGAAGCGGTACTCTCTCAGGAAGCGCGCCCATGCCGCGTCCAGCAAGGTGCCATTAGTCTGCAGCCCGTTGCTCACGGCCTGTCCCGAGCGACCGTGCTTTTGCTGGAGGGCTACCACCTTCTCAAAGAAGGAAAGGCCCATCAGGGTGGGCTCGCCTCCCTGCCAACCAAACGCTGCGTGCTCGGGGTTCAGCGCCATCCCCTGGCGGATCAGCTCCTCTAGCACCTCGTCGCTCATGCGGGGGCGCTGACGATCCTTGTAGGGATCTGTAGGGCGATCGTGGTAGAAGCAATAGCGGCAGTGAAGGTTGCAGTCTCCGGCAGCTGGCTTGACGAGCAGACTGCGCGCAGGTCTTCCCGATGCCATCTAATATCCTCCGAAGCTATCACCGCGGCCACGATCTTAGGATGTGGATTGCGCCGTGTCAAAGTGAGCGTCCTTGCCGCCGCTGCCGCGAGATGCTAGAATCACACCCCGCTCAAGGGGAGGAGAATTCGGCCCATGAGTATGCTCGACTCGCTCAACCCAGCCCAGCGCGAAGCTGTGCTCGCGGTAGATGGCCCCGTGCTTGTCTTGGCAGGACCAGGCTCGGGCAAAACACGTGTGCTCACCCATCGCATCGCCTACATGGTGCGCCAGCGCCGCATCTCACCCTACAGTATCCTGGCCGTCACGTTCACAAACAAGGCTGCTCGCGAGATGCTCGCCCGACTGGAGCGTCTCATGGGCGAGACGCGAGGCCTGACGGTGGGGACCTTTCACGCGTTCTGCGCACGGCTCCTGCGCAGAGAGGCGGATGCAGCGGGCATCAACCCCAATTACGTCATCCTGGATGCCGACGAGCAGATTCGGCTGATCACTCGTCTTGCCAAGCGGCTCAATCTCGATCCGAAGCAGTACCCTCCTCGGTCTATCCAGAGCGCGATCTCCCACGCCAAGAACACCTCCAAGATGGTGACTGATTACCAGCCGCCCACTTACTGGCACGAGGCAGCAGCGCGCGTCTGGCAGGCATACGAGGAGATCAAAGAGACGATCGGAGGGCTGGATTTTGACGACCTGCTGCTCTTGGCCGAACGCCTCCTTCGTGACAACGCTGAGGCGCGCGCTCGCTATCAGGGGCGCTACAATTACATCCTTGTAGACGAGTTCCAGGATACCAACCAAGCTCAGTACGATCTCGTGACGCACTTAGGCGGCCAGCGCCATAACGTCTTTGTCGTGGGTGACGAAGACCAAAGCATCTACAGCTGGCGAGGGGCTGACTATCGTAATGTGTTGCGGTTCCGATCCAGCTACCCAGAAGCCAGAGTGTTCTTGCTAGAGCAGAACTACCGCTCCAGCCAGAGCATCCTGGGCGTCGCCCAAGCCGTGATCTCGCCCAACCCTTATCGCACGCCCAAGAAACTCTGGACAGACAACCCATCCGGCTCTAAGGTCCAGCTGCACGAGGCATACGATGAGCGTGACGAAGCCGAGTATGTGGTGAACGAGATAATCCGACTCGTGCGCCTCGAGAGAGTGTGCCGGTTCGGCGACTGTGCGGTGATGTTCCGCACCAATGCCCAATCGCGTTCTCTCGAGGATGCGCTCATGCAGCGCGGCATTCGCTATGTGCTGGTAGGCGGCACCCGCTTCTACCAACGGCGGGAGATCAAGGATCTCATCGCCTACCTCAGGTTGCTGCTCAACCCCAGCGACGAGCTCGCTCTGGCGCGAGTGATGAATGTGCCTCCGAGAGGCATCGGGAGCAGAACGAATGCCAGCTTGGCAAGGTGGGCCCGCTCTCTGGGGAAGACGCGCGGCGAGGCCTTGCTCCATCTGGCACGTTTGACCGCAGCCAAGCTAGATGGAGCGCAAACTCCGTTCGACACCCGCACTCGCCGGGCGTTGGGAGCCCTGGCACGCCTTCTCAGCGATCTGCGCGGCTTGGTCAGCATGGAGACAAGTCTTTCCGAGTTGCTGGGTAACGTCATCGAACGCACGCATTACCTCGACTATCTGAACGACGGCAGCGAGGAGACCGAGGATCGCATCGATAACGTGCGAGAGCTTGTAGCGGCCACGAAGGACTATGATACCCTAGAGATTGAGCAAGCTTTGCCCACATTCCTGGAGCAGGTCGCCTTGGTCACCGACGTGGATGAGCTTGATGATCACGATGCCCGGGATGCGGTGACCTTGTTGACGTTGCACGCCGCCAAAGGTCTCGAGTTCTATGCGGTGTTCATGGTCGGCATGGAAGAGGGCCTGTGCCCTCACGCGCGCTCGATGAACGATGACCACGCCATGCGTGAGGAACGTCGTCTCTGCTACGTGGGTATAACCCGTGCCAAACGACACCTCGCCCTCGTCCACACGTTCCGTCGCACGCGCTACGGTCGATCCGAGCCATCCACCCCTTCTCGCTTTCTCGCAGACATCCCAGCATCGTTGCTCACAGGCCATGTTGCCCAACGTACGGCCGAGGCATTGCCCGAATCCAGCATCTCTCGCAATCGCGTTAGCCACCGACGAGCGGTTGTCGAACGAGCCCGACGTCGCCATGAGTCGATCTCGTCAACCCCCAGCCCACCGCAGCGCCCCAAGGAAGCGCGCGCGCCTGGGGTGCATCCGCCTAGACGACGGGTAGCGCCCGCGCAGTCATCCCAGGCGCCGTCACGGGAGCCCACGTTCCAGCCAGGAACCAAGGTCATGCATGACGTCTTTGGCAAAGGCACCGTCATCAGCAGCAAGGTACTGGATGACGATGAGGAGGTGACTGTGGCCTTTGCGGACGAGCAAGGGATCAAACGCCTCATGGCCAGCTATGCCAAACTCGAGCTTGCCTAGACTTGCCGTCGCCCGGCCTGCCCTCTTCCTCCGATGGGAGCGGATAATCCCTTGGATTGCTGGGGCAGTGGCCTTGGCGATCTATGCTCTCACGGCAGCTCCAGGCCTCACCTGGGCACATCACGGCGCTGACGGGGGAGATCTCATCGCAGCAACCATGACGTGGGGAGTCCCACATCCCAGTGGCTATCCCACCTATGTGCTGCTGGCACGACTGTTCGCGGTGTTGCCTCTGGGTTCCCTTGCGCGTCGGTTCAACCTCTTTTCCGCGGCCATGGCCGCATTGGCTTCGGCTCTGATGGCCGTGTTCATGCGACGCGTCATCACGCAAGACGACGACGCACGCCAACCTTCTTGGTGGCCAACCTGCGTCGGGGCCATCGGCGCCTTGACGTTCGCACTCGCCCCAGCCGTATGGTCGCAAGCCCTCATCGCCGAGGTCTATACCTTGCACCTGGCTCTCCTTGCCGGGCTCCTAGTCCTCGCCACTGCCTCCAGCAAGCTGACCCCGTCGCACAGCCTGGTCTTGGGTATTCTCGCCGGCGTCGGGCTTGGCGATCATCTCACGTTGGCGTTGGCGCTACCCGGCGTAGCCATCCTCTGCTGGTCGAGGCTGGACAAGCGAGGTCGGGTTGCGGGAGCCGTGGGTATGACCTTGGGGCTGAGTGTCTATGCCTATGTGCCACTGGCGGCCCGAGGGCATCCTCCAGTCAACTGGGGCGATGCCACCACCCTTTCAAGGTTCTGGTGGCTGGTGAGCGGACACCTGTACCATCGTTACGCCCTAGCCGCTTCCTGGCCACAAGTAGCGCAACGTTTGCTGGCAGCGATTGGCCTATGGAGAGACCAGTTTGGGCTCTTGGGTGTGGCCATGACGTTCCTGGGTATCTATGCCTGGATCGAGGGGCGGCGCTGGCGTCTCTTGGCAGGTATGGGCAGCATTTGGCTGCTTGCCCTAGGCTACGCCGCCACGTATGACACGGCCGATTCTATGCTCTACCTGTTGCCGTGCTACTTGGTGGGCGCCATGTGGGTGGTTACAGGGGCAGACTGGCTGGCTCGAGTCGGAGTCGCTGAGGGGGGGCTGCGGCCTCGATGGGTCTACCTACTGATGGCAGCTCTGCTCGTAGCCATTCCAGCCAGCCGCGTCGTCGGTTCGTACGAGGCCCTCGATCTCTCTGATGACCGTGAGGCGGAAATCTGGCTCTCGGAGACATTGACCACGCTACCCGAAGGCGCAGTCCTCTTGACAGTCGAAGACCATCACACGTTTTCGCTCTGGTACGCCCAGTATGCCCAGAAACGCCGTCCGGACCTACTGATAGTAGATGCGGATCTCTATGTGGAGCCTTGGTACCGGACGCAGGTCTGGCATTGGGCTGCCCGGGAAAGCAACCCGCCCGACACAGTAGCCGCGCTCATCGACACGTTGTCCGATCAAGGGCCGGTCTATGTCGGGACCAATCGTCTCGACTTGGCTCAACGCTACCGTCTCACGCGGGAAGGCCCCGTATGGCGCCTAGCCCCCTAGACCAATGAGCCACGAGGGCAGCGTTCCCACCACGAACACCAGCACCCAGGCAATGGCTGTGGTGATGATGGCATTCTCTGTGCCGATCTCTAGCGTCTCTCGCACCGCAAAGACGGCCAGCGTGATGGCAGCGAGCCACGCCGCCATTGTCACCAGCCAACCGACGCAGCCCACGCCGTTGAGCGCCACCAACACCATCGGTAGATTCGCATAACCAAGCGAGCGAGCCATCTCCCAGAAGGATGTCGAGCTCCCGAAAAAGTTGGCGCCGACGAATACCGCGGCATAGCTCCAGAAGAGCCAGTTGACTGCCACGCCAATGACCAGCCGCAGTAGGAACGCCAACAGCGGGCGGGCCGTGGCCGTGGCGACGCCGAAAGCCGAAAGCAAAGCG
>CAZTMY010000043.1:0-12755 GCA_964614895.1 uncultured Anaerolineales bacterium | reverse complement strand
GCCTAGCTTCCGCAAGCGCGCCGGCGATGTTATGCTGTCGATCAACAGCATCCACGTGCGCTTTGCTAGCGGCGCTGTGGGCTATCTGCTCAGCCAGCGCGGTGATGCCACCTTTGGCTTGGGCGGTTGGTGGAGCTTTGAGCTGGCTGGCACACGCGGCACCTTCTGCATCGAGAACTGCATCGAGAAGGTGACCTACTGGCCCGGCCCGCGTCCTGCTGACGCGGCTGACCCAGCGGCCCTCAAGCTTGGCGAGTCGGGCAAGCCGGTGGTGACGGAATCGGGCATCAGTGACTTTGGCGAGACGTTCCCACGGCGCATCCATGCCTTCTTGGAGGACGTGACCAACAAGGTCCCCAAAGACAAACTCCGCGCCTCCGGCCGCGATGCGTTGGCGACCCTCGAGTACACCTGGGCGGCCATCCAGTCGTACGAGCAGGGCGGGATTCTGGTACGCCCGAACCCGCTCCCACCGGTTCAAGGCGACCCCATCGCGCTCTACGCCTAGTCCGTCAGTTACGCATGGGCGAGACGCCGGGTATCCTAGCAGTGGGTACCCGGCATTCCCTCTCATATCGCACGCGGAACTCGATGGCCATGCCGCCAAAAGGAGCAGCAGATGCCTCGTCCCAATATTCTCCTCATCTTTACCGATCAGCAGCGCTGGGACACAATTCACGCCTCGGGCAATCCCGTCATCATCACCCCCAACCTAGACCGACTGTGCGACGAGGGGGTGAACTTTACCTCGGCCTATACACCTTCCCCGGTGTGCGTCTCTGCCCGCTGCAGCCTAATACACGGCCAGTACGCTCACAACACACGCTGCACCTACAACGGTGATGCTTTCTGCGATGATCGGCCCAGCATGATGGACCTACTGGCTGAGAACGGCTATCGCACGCATGGTATCGGCAAGATGCACTTTGTGCCCGACTGGGGATCGCTCCGCGGCTTTCAGACGAGGTTACGCGTTGACCACGTGCACAGCGACTATCGCGACTGGTTGGCTTCCCAGGGGGTGGATCCCCGCATTCCCACCGGCGGCGCACCAAGCGAGATGTACTATGTGCCGCAGATCGGCGTGCTGCCCGAGAAATACCACCAGACGTCCTGGGTCGGTGACAACAGTGTCGACTTTATCCAGAACGAAGCCAAAGAGAACCGACCTTGGTTCCTGTTCTCCAGCATCAGCGACCCTCACCCGCCTTTCGCGCCTCCCGTTCCATGGCATACGCTCTACCGTGGGCCGCGCATGCCCCTCCCCACAAAGCCGGAGGATCCCGAGCAGTTCTGGACCTACATGAACCGTGTTCAGAATCGATACAAGTACCGCGACCAGGGCATTGACAGGAACTTGGTGCGGATCATGAAAGCCTATTACTATGCGTCCATCTCGCTGATCGACAAACAGGTAGGCCGAATGCTGCGGGCGCTTGAGGAGACAGGACAGCTCGAGGATACGTTGATCCTCTTCACATCGGATCACGGCGAATACCTGGGAGACTATGACTGTTTTGGCAAACGTGGCATGCAAGATTCGTGCTGTCGCGTCCCGATGGTGGTTCGCTTCCCACAACGGTTCCCAGTCGGGCAGAGGTGTGGCTATGTCACGAGCTTGGTCGATGTGATGCCGACATTCCTCCAAGCCGCGGGCATATCCGACGAGGCCTATCACCCGGACGGGGTTGATCTCGTCGAGGTGGCGGAAGCCGGCGAGGACGACCCGTTAGCCAAGCGCACCGTCTACAGCCAATATCGTGAGGGAGCGTTCGGCATCTATGGTGCCATGAACGCCCGATGGAAGTATTGGTATTCATCGTATGATGACAAGGAATGGCTGATCGATCGCCAGGCTGATCCGGACGAGCTGGTCAACCGAGCGTACAACCGGTTCTACCTGGACGACACGGCGCGCGAGCGATCCAGGCTGCAAGAGCGCTACCGAGCTGATGGGTACGACCGTCCGCTAGATGGTAAGCGCTGGCGGCAGTTCGATACCGACGATCTACAGCCCAACTGGGCGAACCCCTGGGCCCAGCCCTGGCTCCCGCCAGATCCGGATGGCGGCTTGTTGATCCAGGACCGTTGGGACAGCGACCCAACGTACGCCATTCCAGGCTACAAGGAATAAGGCCTGCAGCCATCGCATCCCACGCGCACTAGCGTCACCGAAACGCAGGATGCGGACGCCAAGATACGTTGCACTTTGGCCCTGCTAGGCCGAGATGGGGGCGCCAGGCGTGGGCCTGGCGCCCTTTTGCCTTGCCCTACGATGGATCCACCACCTGCCCCAGGAAGAGCAACGCACCCGTGTCGCGATGCCGGATGGCAAAGAGGAACGGGCGATCCACAGTCACCTCCACTGGCTCCATGGGCATGGCGGATTCTACCATGATCACGGCGGTGGCAGCGGCAGCCTCCGTGCCCTTTTCATCGACCGCCACCCAGGCCTTGTGCACCACTTCACTGATGAACAGGCCCGCCTCCGTGGTCATCCCAGAAAAATCGGCCTCGGGGCCAAAGGCGGTGGGCATGCCCATAGCCGCAAGGGTGTCCCCCAGCGCGAACTCGGCCTCATACTCAAAACGTGGTAGGGTAAGAGCAACGGACTGGCGCTCAAGCTGATCCACCAGACTGCGCAACCGGGCCTCGTCCAGGCTCGCCGCGAGATCCTCCAGCCCGCCCTCCTCGGGCAGCAGGATGAGCATGCTGTGCGTTCCACCAGCGTAGGGCAACTCCACCACCTGGAGTCCGTCCTCAGCATAATAGCCTAGGTTCTCCGTCTGCTGCATCATGGGCACGGCCACGGCGCTGCCATCCAGTCGGTGGAACGGACCGTCCTCGGTAGCGTCCACCATGAAGGGATTCTGCCACTGCGCCTTGAAATAGACGGCGTTGGTCAGCACGAGTCGCGTCAGTTCGCTCAGCAGCCCCGGCGGGATCAGATCCTTGATGCGATCCTCAGTCTGCTCAGCGACCCAGTCGTTGATGGTACCACGTGCGTCCTCGGGTCGTGAGAAATCGAGCACCCGCATGCCAGCACCATAGTTGATGGCGAGCGTCTCCAGAAAAGCGTCCTGGAAGCCAAGCCCCTTCTGGCCCCAAAGCGCGTTGGCGCTGCGAAAGATCGGCGGATCGTACGAATCCATCTCGCGGTCCTCGCCCGCATGCAGCGCGAGGTCCAGCGCGTTCATGGCCGGATGGAGCTGCTCGTCGGGCAGCGAAAAGTGCAGGACCTCTGCCATCTCCTGGGCTGTCTGGCCGCGAGCGCCAGCGTAGGTCATGGCTAGAGCCAACATGATGCTGTAGGGCGAGATGAACAGGTTGCCACCGCGCTCCGTGGCTAGGATGCGATACAGATCCAACCCGAGCGCGTTGACGCTCTGCGAAACCGAGGCCACATCATCTCCGGAAACCGACGGGGCCTCATTGCGTGGGGCCTCTGCTCGCACAACGGGAGCACCCGCCGCGGGATTACATCCACTAGCAAAAGGGAGCAGCAAGGCAAGGGTTAACAAACCACATAACCAGCGCATGGGCACCTCCTTCGCGGCGCGTCTAGCTTCTACTGTCAAGACGTCGGTGACAGGACGTTAGTTCCGCCAGGAACGCTAGTGCCACGCTCGCCTCGCCGCACACGTTGGGCAGAAGTGCCTCCCAGAGCGCGGTCAGCAATGACTCTGAAGCACCACGCCGCACGATCCCCCAGGCTCCGCTACATCGATCGACGGGGGAAGCGATACGCCACTACCTTCCTTTCAGGATACACGCATAACATCATTGCGAAAGCAATTGAGGTAGCCCCGCAGCAACGCCGCGGCCACTGAAGCCCTCAGGTAAAATGACCGACGACGATGGCACGCATTTGTCAGGTAACCGTCAGACCGTAGCTGCGCAAGTGGAACGCCGACCTTGCAACACCGACCACCAACGCGTATCATCGTAGTCAGTCGGCAATGATTGACGCCGTTCTGATAGAGGATGAGGAGATAGAGACCATGGTAAGATTTCGCATCGGCCACACGGGTATCCTGTGGGGGTTTCGCAAAGAGGATGCCGTCACGGCCATTCGCGATACGGCTGAGCTGGGCTACCTTGCCTACGAGACCTTTGGGCAGACCATAGAGCAATACCAAGACGAGCCGGGTGGCTTTGGCGCCATTCTCGACAAGTATGACCTGCCCTTGGCAGCGGCCTACTGCCCCACGACTTTTTACGATCCCAAGGATGCCGAAGAGGATATCGCCAACTGCGTGCGTTGGGCCAAGCTGGCATCCGACCTGGGCGCGGAGACCATCGTGCTCCAGGCCGGGCAGCGCAAGGATCAGCCCTATCCCTTCTTTGAGGGCATGGCCAAGGTCTTTGACGAGATCGGGCGAGAGGTTACCAAGCTAGGGATGCGGGCAGCCATCCATCCACACACAGGCACGATTATTGAGACGGGTGACGAGATCGACACAATCCTCGGTGCGGTAGATCCCTCGCTCGTGGGATTCGCGCCTGACACCGGCCAGATCACCAAGGGTGGCTCGGACGTGGTAGCCGTGCTCCGCAAGCACAAGCCTCAGCTTTGGCACGTCCACCTCAAGGACTATGGCGGAGGCCGGGAGACTGGCTATGTGGGCTATGAGGCCATCGGCCAGGGTGTGGTGGACATGCCCGGCGTCTTCCAGGTCCTGGAGGAAGCCAATTTTGATGGCTGGGTAATGGTCGAACTGGACGGTACGCCGAAAGCGCCGCGATCGCCGCGCGAAGCGGCAGCCTTGAGCAAGAGCTACCTGGAAGACTTGCTCGGCGACCGCGCTATGTGGTGAGTGCCAAGGGGGAGCCAGAATGAAACTAGTACGCACGGACAACGCGGCCACAGCTTGCCCGTTCAAAGGCGTGACGCGCGAGACTCTGGCTTGGGGCAAGAAGCTCATGCTCACCCGCAACACGTTTGACGCGGGCGCATCCTTGGCGGCTCACGCCCACCCACACGAGCAGGTGACCTATGTGCTTGAAGGCGAGCTGGAGCTGACCATCGGCGAGGAGACAGTGCGGCTTTCGCCAGGCGACAGCGTCTCTGTACCATCCAACGTGCCTCACGCGGCCTCCGTCAAGGAACGCACGGTTGTGTTGGACGCCTTCTCGCCTCCCCGCGAGGACTTTTTGTAGAGGCTACGATACACAGCGTCAGCATTGGGTCGAGACACTAGAGAGGAGAACACCATGAGACTCAAGGACAAAGTCGCCATCGTAACGGGTTCGTCTAGCGGGCTAGGACGCGCTATCGCCGTCCTCTTTGCCGAAGAAGGCGCCAAAGTCGTTGTGAACGCCTGCCACAACGTAAAAGGCGGCGAGGAAACTGTCAGGCAGATCAAGGACGCAGGCGGGGAGGCCGTGCTGTGCGTAGCCAGTGTCGCTACGGAGGAGGGCGCACAGTCCCTCACCCAGGCGGCCGTCGATAACTGGGGGCGAGTGGACATCCTAGTGAACAACGCTGGCATCGAAATCCGCGGCGGCGTCCTCACACTGACCTCCGAAGAGTGGGATACCATGCTCGGCGTCGACCTCAAGGGGATCTTCCTGTGCAGCAAGTACGCCGCCCCAGAGATGATCAAAGTTGGCGGGGGATCGATTGTCAATGTGACCTCGGTTCTCGGCCTAGGAGTCATCCCTGAGCGAGCGGCCTATTGCGCTGCCAAGGCAGGCGCCATTCATCTTAGCAAGAGCATGGCGCTGGACCTCGCCCAGTACAACATCCGCAGCAATGCGCTCGTGCCCGGCGCCTTTTTGACGCCGCTTCTAGAGCAATCCATGATTGACTCGGGCGACTATGAGGGCACCAAAGAGGTGCTGACCAACAAGAGCGTCTTCGGGCGCATGGGCGATCACCGAGAGCTCGCCCAGTCGGCGCTCTTCCTCGCGTCGGATGAATCGTCCTTCACCACAGGAGCCGTGCTCCAGTGTGACGGAGGATGGTTCCTCGGCTAGCGCTCCTCGAATTGGGGGAGCGGAGCGCGTCGGCCACAGTCGACGCGCTCCTTCCGATCTAAGCTACGCAATGCCTAACCGCTCGCACTGGACAGAATCCAGCACAAGAACAGCGAGACAAGTAGAGGAGGTAAGGGTGGCACGCAAATTCATCGATCTTAGCATGGAAGTGCATAAAGGAATGGTGGTCTATCCGGGCGTCACGCCACCCTTTATCTCTCAGGTTTACAATCACAAAGAATATGCCAAGATCACCGGAACCGACAAGGTGGGCATCGACCACTGCAATACCGGGATCATCGTCATGGGCGATCATGTGGGTACCCACGTCGATTCTTGGTGGCATGCCAACCCTGACGCTCCGGGGGGCGCTGAGGCTATCCCCATTGAGTATTGCTACGGCGACGGCGTCGTGCTGGACCTGACGGACAAGGGGCCCGGCGACGAGATCACCGTACCGGATCTCGAAGCCGCGCTCGAGCGCATCGAATACGAGATCAAGCCTCTGGATATCGTCTTGATCCGTACGGACGCCAGCAAGCTCCGCAACGAGAAACGCTATCTAACCGACCATCCCGGCATGACCCGCGAGGGCACGCTCTGGTTAGTGGACCAAGGCGTCAAGCTGATCGGCATTGATGCCATCGGTTTTGATCCACCGGTGGAATACATGTGGAAGCGCATGAAGCTCTGGGAAGCCCATCGCGTCATGCGCGAGCGTGAGTACTATCACATCGAGAACCTGATCAATCTGGATCAGATCCCCGTGCCTTATGGGTTCACGGTCTCAGCCTTCCCCGTAAAGCTCCGGGGGGCGACGGCCGCTCCCATTCGCGCCGTGGCCATCATCGAAGAGTAGCGGGATGCGAGGGTAGCAGCGTGGAGAGACTGCCTCTGGCGATTGTGGGCTGTGGGGGCATGGGCGGGCGCCATCTTCTGGGTCTCAAGGCTCTGGAAGATATCGGCATGAGCAACATCACCCTCCGGGCCGTCTGCGACCTGCGGCGTGAGAACGCTGAGGCCCTGGCCGACGACGCCCAAGACCTTCTCGGCTATCGCCCCCAAGTGTACGCCGATATGGAGGCCATGGTCCGAGAGCAACCTAACCTCCAGGCGGTGGACATCACCACCGACGTGGGAAGCCATCACCGCGTGGCTTGCCCCGCCTTTCAGCTCGGGCTTCACGTGCTCTGCGAAAAGCCACTGGCCGTCACCATGCGCGCCGCCAACCGGATCCTGGCCGCGGCCGAGGAGGCCCAACGGCTCCTCAGTGTGGCCGAGAACTACCGCCGCGATCCCGTGTGCCGTCTGAACAAGGCATTGCTAGATGCCGGCGCTATCGGCACACCGCGCATGCTCTACGACATCAGCGCCGGCAGCGGCAACCGCATCATCATCCTGCCCTGGCGTCACGATCGCAACGTGGGCGGGATCCTGCTAGACGCTGGGATCCACAACGCTGATCTCATGCAGTACTACATGGGTCCTGTCCAGCAAGTGTACGCGCGCACAAACCGCTGGGAACCGGTCCGTTACCGTGCCCAAGATGCCGGCAACCTTACTGGCTTTTACGCTCGTTGGGCCGCCAGCATCCCCGAGAAGATCGAGGCCACAGCCGAAGACTCGCTCATGGCCTTGCTCGACTTTCAGAGCGGGGCTCAGGGACAGTGGACCGCCTGTTATGCTGCCCATGGGCAGGGCTTTGGGCAAAGCGCCATCTTTGGCAGCGAAGGCTCCCTGAGGCCGGGCGGCGCGCGCTCTGGACGATCGCCCGTGTTGCGGCGTGGTGACCACGAGGACTTGACTGGCGACGCACTGCGATCCCTCGTGCCAGAGTACCACCTAGATGAGATCACTGCCAGACTCTTTGGCGGTGAACGGCTCGTGTCCTATGACCTGCCGTTCCCCATGGCGGACCGCAGCCTGCTAGCCATTGAGCTACACGAGTTCGCCGAGTGCATCCTCACCGGGCGTCAGCCCGAGGTGGATGGCAATGTGGGCCGGCAGGATCTCGCGGTGTGCTACGCCGCCCTCGAATCGGGGATTACCAACACGCCCGTGAGCCCCAATGACGTCATCTCCGAGTCCGCAGCGACATACGAGGCCGATATCAACGCGCACTGGGGCCTGTAACCAGGCTAGGAGGAGCATATGCTCGCCCTACCCACCACCGTTCTCGGACGTACGGGGCTCGTCGTGACCCGCTTTGGCATCGGCGGTGCTTATGGTGAAGGGGCTGACGATTACCGCGCCGCGCTCGACCTCGGTGTCACCTATCTGGATACCGCCCGTGGCTATAAGGACGGATGTGACGAGGAACAGGTAGGCAAGGCCCTGCAGGGCCGACGGGATAGCATCGTGCTGGCGACCAAGACGCTGAAGCGTGATGCGCAAGGCGCTCGGGAAGAGTTGGAGGCAAGCCTGCAGGCCCTGCGCACCGACTGGATCGACATCTGGCAGATGCACTATGTCAATACTCCCGAGAACCGCGAAAAGATCCTCGCGCCAGGCGGAGCGATGGAGGCTGCCATGCGTGCGCGCGACGAGGGTCTGGTGCGCTTCATCGGGATCACCGGACATAGCTGGGAGCAGCTGGGACTTGCCCTGCAGACCGGCCTCTTTGACACCGTGCTCTGCTGGTACAATGCCGCCTATCGCGAGGCAGAAGAGCTCGTCTTTCCGGTTGCGGAGCAGCACGGCACCGGCGTCGTGATCATGAACGCCGCCCGCAATGACAAGCTCTTCACGCCAGAGGGCGCGCCTCCACCAGAGGCTTTCTACCGCTATGTGCTGGGTCATCCTAGCGTGGACGTCACCATCATGGGCCTTCGCGATCTGACGGTGTACGAACGGGTCGCCCGCGCCCTGACCGAGAGGGACAACCTGGCGCCCGAGGAACGGGAGGCATTGGAGGCATGGGGCTCTCGCCTCCGCAGCGAAGGCAAGCTAGAGATGAGCAACTAGCATCCAACAACGAGGTACACATTGCAATACCGACGATTGGGCCGCACAGAGCTCGAGGTTTCGCTACTGGGCGTGGGTGCTGGATACCTGGCGGTGCTAGACCGCCCAGTGGGAGAACGCATCTTCCGGCGCGCCTTTGAGCTGGGCGTCAACTACTTTGACGGGCGGTATGGCGACAGCAACCTGAAACTGGCGCCCCTACTGCGCGAACATCGCCAAGAGTGCGTCGTGGCGACCAAGACCCGCGAGACCGGCGCCAAGGGCGTCGCGCGGCGGGTCGAGGAGGAACTCGTCGAGCTAGGCACCGATTACATCGACATCTTTTTCCTGCGCACCTACACCCACGAGATGCTCCAAGAACACCTGGCCCCCGGTGGTGCCTTTGAAGGCGTCCTGAAGGCCAGGGACGAGGGCAAGGTTCACTTCGTGGGTATGGCTGGCCACGGCGATCTGACAGTACTCGAGGCGGGCATCCGCACAGGCTTGGTGGACGTTGTCATCTTTCCGCTGAATATCGTGCGGCGCGAGGCTCTCGATGGCTTGATACCTCTGGCCAACGAATACGACGTTGGCCTGGTCGTGATGAAGCCTGTCTCGGTGGGGATGCTGCCGGCTGAGCTGGCACTGCCATGGTTGGCCAATCAGCCTATCCACACCATGGTCCCAGGGGTAAGCTCGCTGGAAGAGCTGGAGCTCGACGCGCGTCTCATTCAACGCCCGTCCCTTGCGCTGACCTCAGAGGAAGAGAAGCGCGTGGAAGAGGTCCGCCGCCGCGTCGATCCCCTCACCTGCCGCATCTGCGAGGGCTTTTGTTCGCCGTGTCCAGAGGGGATCAACATCCCCTCGATGATTTACCATGATGTCTGGTACAATCTGTATCGCAATCTAGGACTTGAGACGTTCCTATCGTACCCTTGGCACCCGGGTGCTCGGAAGCACTTCGAAGGGCACTTTCGCCGGCGGCTGGAGATCCTATCGGCTTGCACCGGATGCCGCGAGTGCGAGGCCCAGTGCCCCTATGGCGTGCCGATCGTGGACATGCTGGAGGATCAGAAGGCCGATCATGTGCCCGTTATCGAGGCGCTGTCCGAGTTGGGTTGGGCGGATGAAGACACACGGAGCTGGAGCTTCTAGCTAGCAGGAAGGACTGCCATGCGCATTGGATACAGTCTCTGGGGCATGCCGCAGGTGCCCATTGAAGATTCGCTGCCCGCCCTGGCAAAGATGGGCTATCAGGGCGTGGAGCTATCGGTACGCCAAGGTTGGAACACGGAGCTAGCGGCGTTGGACGCCGCCTATCGCGCCCGCATCGCCCGTACGCTTGATGAAACAGGCATGGTGCTCACGGCCGTCGCGGCCCATCAGTCGCTATGCGATCTCGACGAGAGCGTCGCCGAAGCCAGCATGGCCTACCTTCGAACCTCTATGGATCTCGCCGCCGAGCTCGCCCAGCCCGGCGAGCCCCCCTTGGTCGTCAGCCTCGTTGGGGGTACTCCTGACGAATGGGACGACCGCAAGGAGCTGCTAGCTAGCCGCATCAGGTCCCTCGGCGATGACGCTCAGGCCAAGGGCGTTACTTTGGCCGTGGAACCCCACTCGGGCACCGCTCTGGATCTGCCCAGCAAGACAACCTGGCTTCTGGACACCGTCGCGCATCCTGCAGTGAAGCTGAACTTTGATATCAGCCACATGGATGTGATGGGCATCGGCATCGATGAATGCGTCCCGGTGATGGCTCCCTATGCCGTGCATACCCACGTCAAGGATCAACGCGGGCTATGGCCAGAGCACGAGTTCATGACGCCTGGCGAGGGGCCCTTTGACTTTGAGCACTATCTGGAAGCCATGAACGCCGCGGGCTATACGGGATTCATCGTCGCGGAGGTCAGCGTCATGGTCCAGCGCCGACCAGACTATGATCCAATGGCCCACGCACAGTTGGCATACGACCGACTCGAACGCGCCTTCCGGGCCACCGGCGTGCCCTGGGACTATATGCCTTAGGCAGTACCGACTCGCGAATGTGGAACAGACGATTGGAGATAACACGATGGTAGAACAGAGCTATCTGCAGTGGTTGGTACGCGAGACCCCGACCACCTGGTGGCACGACTCGGGCGAACCCGGCGAGCTGGCCTTCGGATTGGAGCATCTGGCATCAGGCGTCACCACCAACCCGGTACTATGCGCCCGAGCTCTAGCCACGAGGCCCGCAGCCTGGCGGGGAGAGATCGACGCCATTGACAGCAACATGCCACCCGAGGAGCGCGCCGAGGCACGCGTGCGCATCGTGGTGACCCACTGTGCCCACGAGCTTGAGCCGATCTACGAGCGCACCGAGGGCGCCCAAGGCTACGTCTGCGCCCAGGTGAACCCTGGCAAGCCCGGCGATCGCGAGGTTATGCTGGGCATGGCACGCCGCTTTGCCTCATTTGCGCCCAACATCGCCGTCAAGCTACCGGTTACGGCTGCTGGCCTTGACGTGCTGGAAGACTGCATCGCCGAGGGTATCACCATCACCGCCACGGTGAGCTTTACGGTGCCGCAGGTGCTAACTATCGCGGAGAGGTATCGCGCTGGCATCGCTCGCGCGCGAAAGGCAGGGGTCACGCCCGGTCATTGCTTTGCCGTCATCATGATTGGCCGACTGGACGACTATCTTCGAGATGTCGCCCATGACCAAAGTGCTGCGGTAAGCGAGCAGGACATCCGCTGGGCAGGCCTCGCCGCCACCAAGCGCGCCTATGCCATTTACCAGGAACGTGGCTATGAGGCCAAGCTCCTGATCGCGGCCCAACGCGGAACCTACCACATCACCGAGTTGGCCGGCTCGGAGATGATCATGTCGATTCACCCCAAGACGCAGACAATGCTGTTCCAGCCAGGAGTCCCCCGCGAGTGCGGCATCGACCGGCCCGTCCCTGCCGACGTCGTAGCGCGGTTGGAGACCATCCCCGATTTCCGTCGGGCATACGAGCCGGACGGCATGACGCCAGAGGAGTTCATCACCTACGGCGCAACCCAGCGGACGCTCACCCAGTTTGCCGAGATTGGTTGGAAAGTACTTGAATCATAACCCAAGGATGGAGGCACCGATGACATACAAGCGGCTGTTCAGCCTTGAGAACAAGGTCGTGTTTGTGGGCGGGGGCGGTGGAGCCATTGGCGCCGAGATGGCACGCGCTTGCGCTGACTATGGCGCCAAGGTAGCCGTGGCCGATCTTTCGGCCGAAGCGGCCACCAAAGTAGCAAAAGAGCTAACCAACTCTGGAGCCACAGCCACCAGCGTAACGGTCAACATCACCGATGTCGATTCCACTGCCAAGGCAGTGGCCAACGCCGAGGAAGCTCTGGGGCCGCTAGATGTGATGATCAACGCCGCTGGTATCCATATCGAGAAACCCGCCGAGGATTATGATATGGCGAGCTGGGACAAGGTCCTAGCCGTGAACCTCAAGGGTGGCTTTATCCTCTCGCAGGCCGCCGCGCGGTCCATGATCGCCCGAGGAAAGGGCGGCAGCATCATCCACGTCACCTCGGTGCGCAGCGGTCTCGGCATCAGGCGCGGATACGCTAGCTATGTGGCCAGCAAAGGCGGCCTAGCGCTGCTGATCAAGCAGCTTGCCACCGAGTGGGCCAAGTACCAGATACGCGTCAACGGAATTGCGCCCACATTCACCCGCACGCCCCTGGTGGCCGACTATCTCAACGATCCAGAGTTCTACAGTGCGCTCGTGGAACGCATCCCACTGGGCCGCGTTTGCGAGACCGAGGACTTGGCAGGTATCGCATTGTTCCTGGCCTCGGACGCG
>CAZTMY010000042.1:9462-12946 GCA_964614895.1 uncultured Anaerolineales bacterium | reverse complement strand
CGGGCAACGCTGCCACGTGGCGGCCCGTACAAGCACACACCCGTGCCACCAGCATGATACCCCTAATGCTTTGAGGAGACGACCGTGATCGTAGAGATGAAACCTGGCGCCAGCCAGGCAGAGGTCGATAGTGTCGTCGAGCGTGCACACAGGCTCTCGTGCGATGTTCAGCTCAACATCGGCACCAACAAGGTGGTGGTTGCCATCCTCGGCGCCCACACGGGCCAGATCAGCACGGACTTGTTCGAGGTGCTCCCAGGTGTCGCATCGGTCACACGGATTATGCGCCCGTACAAGCTGGCATCTACCGAGTTCCACAAGGAACGAACGACGGTCAAGCTGGGCGAGCTGGAAGTAGGGGGCAATGCCATCATCGTCATGGCTGGCCCGTGCGCCATCGAGAGTTATGACCAACTGCGCTCAACGGCCCAGCACGTATCTTCATGCGGCGCGAGCGTCCTACGAGGAGGCGCTTTCAAACCTCGCACCTCGCCATTCAGCTTCCAGGGCATGGGATCCGATGGCCTCGACGTGCTGTACCGCGTCCGCCAGGAACTCGGGATCCCCGTCGTTAGCGAGATCACCGACCCTCACTATCTCGACGCGATGATTGACCGGGTGGATCTCCTCCAGATTGGCGCGCGCAACATGCAGAATTATGCCTTGCTGCGCGCCGTTGGAGAGAGCCAGCGGCCATGTATCCTTAAGCGGGGGCTAGCGGCAACGGTCACCGAATGGCTCCAGGCGGCTGACTATATCCTGTCAGCGGGGAATCCTAATGTGATCCTATGCGAGCGGGGCATACGCACCTACGAGACGTCCACACGCTTCACGCTGGATATCTCATCCGTAGCCGTCGTCAAGCGCGACTCGCATCTACCCATCATCGTCGATCCAAGCCATGCAGCCGGGCATTTCGCTCTAGTTCCCGGCCTCGCTCGCGGTGCTGTGGCAGCAGGGGCCGACGGGCTACTTATCGAGGTCCATCCCGACCCGGTCAACGCGCTATCCGATGGGTTGCAAAGCCTAACCTTCTCAGATTTCTCCAGCTTGATGGACGACCTCAGGGCCATCGCTCGGGCTATCGGCAGAACGATCTAAGCAGCCACATCAGTCTCCCAGCATGGCGACGACCGAGCGCCAGATGCGGCGCAGTTCCGCCGTCACCGGCCCGTCCGTAACCGCCGTGACGGGCTGTCCACCGACCATGGCCCTCGTCACTATCTCATCGTAAGGAATACGGCCTACAAGCGAAAGGCCACGTTCCCGGCAGAACACCCCGATCTCGTCGGCGCGCTCCGGCTTGAGGTCCCACTTGTTCACGATGACTGCTGCCTTTACACCGAAATAGGTCACCGTATCCAGGATACGCTCCAGGTCGTGCAGTCCAGATACCGTCGGCTCTGTCACCAGCAAAGCCAATTGAACACCCGTTGTAGCGGCGATGACCGGGCATCCGATCCCTGGCGGCCCGTCGGTCAGCACATAATCAGCCTTGTGTTCAATGGCCCAGAGGTTGGCATGCTGTTTTACCGTTGTGACTAGCTTGCCCGAGTTCTCCTCACCAGGGAATAGCCGTGCGTGGAACAGGGTCCCAAATGGCGTCCGCGAACGGTACCACTCTCCCGCCTGAGCGGGTACCATGGTGATAGCATCTTCGGGGCATTGATAGTGACAGGCCGCACACCCCTCACAGGCCACCGGATCAACCCAATAGCCCTCGTCCGTGCGCATTACGGCATCGAATCGGCAGACCTCAGCACAGATCCCACACGCCGTGCAACGCTTCGCATCAATCACAGCCTTGACCCCACCCTCAAACGGCGTCGTCTTTTCCCGCTCTGGGCGGAGGACTAACTCGAGGTTCGCCGCGTCCACATCCGCATCGGCCAGTACAAGCGCCGCATCGGCCGAAGCTAGATCAGCCAACGCGGCAGTCACCGACGTCTTGCCTGTACCACCCTTGCCGCTCAGTACCAAGATCTGTTTCATGACACGACCTTACGCATGCTATCATAGATTTGGCGAAAGGCATCGCTCAACTCGGGAAGCACCTGCGTGATCGGAATGCCGTCCGCATAGGATTCGGCCACGCGTCGATCAAAGGGAATTCTAAGCAGCACGGGGATCCCCTCATCAGCGCAGTAGTGCTCCACGTCGTCATCGCCGATACCATCCCGGTTGATGACCACACCGACGGGAATGCCCAGCTCATCCCTGGCAACCTGCACGGCTGCTCGCAAGTCATGCAAGCCAAAGGGAGTAGGCTCGGTCACCAGCAGCACAAAATCGGCTCCGCGCATGGCAGCTACTGCAGGGCAAGCGGCTCCCGGCGGTGCGTCGACCACAACAATGCCATCGGACGCGTATGCATCCACGCCACGCCTGGCTTGGCGGATGATGGGCACGGCCACGGGGCGGCCGATATCCAGATAACCATGCACGAAATGCATCGATCCCACTCGCCCTCTGGCGACGGTCCCGATACGGTAGGGCACCTCCGCGATAGCGCCCTCGGGGCAAACGCGGGCGCAACTCCCACAACCGTGGCAGAGATCCTCAAAGACGAGCACCTTCTCACCCACGACCGCCAGGGCGTGGTATTGACACGCGTCGGCGCAGATGCCACACAGCACACAGGCGTTGAGGTCCACCTTGGGGACAAGCAGCTCTACGGGCTCCTCAGGCCCGAGATCCGGCTTCAGGAACAAGGCGGCGTTGGGCGCTTCCACATCACAATCCACCATAGCCACTCCGGAAACGCCAGGGGGAGGGCTCTCCAACAATGACAATGCCAGCCCTACGGCCACCGTCGTCTTGCCGGTGCCGCCCTTGCCGCTGGCTACTGCAATGATCATCTGCAACTCCTAAAAAGTGACCTCCGTGCCGGCTGGCATCGGATGGACGCGATCCGGCCATGCGCGCTCTAGGCGTGCAATGGCTTTCTCACCTGTGCAATGATTCAAATACATCTCTGGGGGGCCAAGCGCTTCCAGAGCGCGCGCCACGGCATTCAGCTCCTCGTCCTCGGCAGTCGCCAGATGCGTACCTCCGAGCACGGCCCGGATGGGGCCATCCCAGTGCGCCCTTACGAAAGCCAAGGTGTTGCGCAGCCCCGCGTGGCAACATCCGCACACCAACACGACGCCCTCTGGCGTATCCAGCACCAGTGACATGTCGTCGGCATACGGATCCGGCAGCTCGCGGCCGTCACGCACTATCCGATGATGCGCGCTTGCTCCAGGCGGGTACGGTCGTGGCTGCACTGCGCCAGTAACGTAGATGCCGCCAAAGATCTCAAAGGGCTCCACGTGTCGCTGCAGGGCGGCACTCACGGAGAGATCCTCCTCGGACAACCCCAAACCAATATCCCCTCGACGCCCTGGTCGCCTGGAGTACCGTGGCTCGAACGCCGCAGGATGGAGATGCACCGCGATACCAGGCGATCGCTCCAAGACCGCTGCAAGACCGCCTGTATGGTCAT
>CAZTMY010000042.1:0-9362 GCA_964614895.1 uncultured Anaerolineales bacterium | reverse complement strand
CCCACAGCCGCCATTACCTACAGAACCTAGTCCTCGAGCACGACCTCGTGGCCGCTCTCGGCAGAAGCATAGATAGCGTCAAGCACGGCCTGGACGCCCAGGACCTGCTCGACCTTTACCAAACAGGGATGCTCACCGCGGATGCACCCGATGAAATGCCGAATCTCTTCGGTATGGGACCGCACCTCGGGCAAGTTAGTAGGCGTCACGTCCACCAGAGCTCCATACTGCTCGGTGAAGATCTTGATAGGCATGGTCTGAGCGCCCCCATGCGTACCGATGATGCGATTGCCATTGATAGCTTCTAGGTTAGCTGCCCAGCTCGCACGAAGCACCAGGGATGCACCATTGTCGAAGCGGATCAAACCCACGCCCATGTCATCCACATCAAAGACGCTGGTATCCCAAGCGCCCCACGGGTTTACCACATCACTACGCTTGCCAAAGGCGGTATACGTCACGCCCATGACAGAGATCGGTTTAGGGCTGCCCATCAGCCACATGGTCAGGTCCAGCGCGTGGACGCCGATGTCGATCAAGGCACCACCGCCCTGAAGTCGCTTCTGCGTGAACACGCCCCAAGAGGGGATTCCGCGACGTCGTAGGCAAGTGGCTTCTCCGTAGTAGATATCGCCGAAATCGCCCGCCTCCACATAGCGACGCAGCGTCTGGGCCTCGCTGGTGAAACGCCAGTTAAGCCCGATCTGGAGGATCTTGCCGGCCTTTTCGGCGGCCGCTGCCATTTCGCGCGCCTCGGCCAGGTTCATTGCCATGGGCTTTTCGCACAGGACGTGTGCGCCCGCCTCTAAAGCAGCGATCGTAGCAGCCTTGTGGGCATAGTTGGGCGTGCAGACCGACACCCCGTCGAGATCTTCCTCAGCGAGCATGGTCTCATAGCTGTCGTAGGCATTGGGGATGTCGTGCTCCGCAGCAAACGCCTCGGCGCGGCCCGGTATAACGTCACAGATGGCCGCCACGTGCACCCCTTCCACGGCCTTGTACCCGGGCAAGTGCGCCGCACGCGCGATGCCCCCAGCCCCGATGATACCGATACGAACCTGGCTCTCCATGTTGCTCCTTCATTGATTGGCGTCTACCCAAGCAACCGCTCGGAGACGCCGGCTGGTCGAACACCCTTTCATACGCTGTAGTCGCCGGTGCTAGTCAGTCGATGGCGGCAACAGCGTCGAACGCCGGATGTAGCGCGTCATACAGTGAGCGGTAAACAGCATAGTACGCTTCATAGGTCTGCTGGTGCTGGGGATTGGGCTGGATCTCGTCGACGATCTTGACCGTCTCCCGACACGCCTCGGGAACGCTCTCATAGACGCCGGTGCCGACGCCCGCCAGCAGCGCAGCGCCGTAGGCCGTGCTGTCGGTGACGTCCACGGTGACAAGCTCGGTGCCGAACACGTCGGCCAACATCTGACGCCAGAGAAGGCTCCGCGCCCCCCCACCCGTGGCGCGTACCTGGTAGATTGGAATATCCAGCTCGCGGAACAGCTCGACCGAGTCACGCAGGCTGTACGTTACTCCCTCGAGCACGGACCGCACCATGTGACGCTGGTCATGGCGCAGCGTCAATCCAAAGAACACGCCACGCGCATTGGGGTCAGCATGCGGTGTGCGCTCACCCGTCATGTACGGAAGGAAGAGCAACCCCTCGCTCCCCACAGGGGCCTCAGCAGCCTCCGCTGTCAGAATCTCATAGGGGTCTACACCTGCGAGAGCCGCTACCTGCTTCTCCGAGAGCCCCAAGGCGTCACGAAACCAGCGGAATGACCCGCCAGCCGACAAGGTCACGCCCATGACATGCCAAGCGTTAGGCAGCGCATGACAGAACGTGTGAAGCCTGCCCTGTGGATCCAGCTTGGGCTCCTGCGTATGCGCAAACACCACGCCAGACGTGCCCAAGGTCACCGAGACGAGCCCCGGCTCAACGATGCCAGTCCCCACGGCACTAGCGGCCTGATCGCCACCACCGCCTACGACGGGTGTACCCTCCAAGAACCCCGTAAGCTCTGCCGCTTCGGCCGTGATCGCGCCAGTGACGATCTGCGACTCAACACAGTCTGGAAGCCACTCTCGGGGGATATCCAGCGCCGCCAGCACCTCTTCGGACCAATCGCGAGCCCGTACATCAAGCAGCGCTGTCCCCGACGCGTCGGATACCTCGGTCACATAGCTACCTGTCAGGCGGTATCGGATATAGTCCTTCGGCAGCAGGATCTTGGCCGCTCTCGCGTAGGTATCGGGCTCATGCTCACGCGTCCAGATGATCTTGGGGGCGGTGAACCCGGGCAAAGCCGGGTTGAGCGTGAGACTGAGGAATCGTTCACGACCAACGGCGTCCATGATCCATTGGCATTGCGCAGCCGTGCGTTGATCGTTCCACATGATACAGGGCCGCAGAACGCGCCCCCCTTTGTCCAACATCACCATGCCGTGCATCTGGCCAGTCAACCCGATGCCGGTGATCTCGTCCGCGGAAATCCCTCCCTGACCAAGAGCTATCTGTGTAGCTCCGCAGACAGCCTGCCACCAATCCTCGGGGTCCTGCTCAGCCCAAAGCGGGTGCGGCGTGCTCATGGGATACTCGATAACCCCTGAACCGACCAAGCCGCCAGACTCGTCGATGATCAACGTCCTGGCGCCCGATGTGCCAACGTCGATACCGGCAAGATAGGCCATCCGTCCATCTCCTTTTCGCAGACACAGCGTAGCCGTATGGTATACAAGCTGGTTAACATAGACAAGCCAGACAAGCCAAAGCGGGCGAGCTTATGGCTCGCCCGCCGCACATGCCGCTACGCCTAGTCGCGCTCGTTCAGAACGCGGCCATCGGCCAAATTGTAGCAAAAGTCGAGATACTCCAGCATCGCGGGATCGTGGGAGCTCATAACGATCGAGACGCCCTCTTCCTCTACGATGGAGCGGAACAGCTCCAAGATACTGCGGGCGGTGGCGGTGTCCAGCTCGCCCGTGGGCTCGTCCGCGAGAATCAGGCCGGGACGGTTCACGAGGCTGCGCGCGATGGCCACACGCTGCTGCTGACCGCCGGACATCTCCTGGGGGCGGTGCTTGGCCCACTTGGTCAGGCCAACCAACTCTAGGCACTCCATGACCCGCTGACGCCGCTCCCGACGACGCACACCGATCATGCGCAGAGGCAACTCCACGTTCTCAAAGGCCGACATGGTCGGCATGAGGGCGAACGACTGAAACACGAAACCAATCTTGTGTCGGCGGAACTCGGTGAGCCGCCGGTCCGAGAGGTCTCTGATGTTCTCGCCAAAGACGTGTACCTCGCCCTCGGTGGGCCGATCCAATCCGCCGATGATGTTCAGCAAGGTCGTTTTGCCAGAGCCGGAACGTCCCATGACGCCTAGGTATTCACCTTGCTTCACCCAGAAGTTCACGCCCCTGAGAGCATGTACTTCTTGTTGGCCCACGTGATAGACGCGCGTGACATCGGCCGTCTTGACAATCATACCATCGGTTCGATCTGTCACCGTTCTGCCCGCCTCTATTCCTCTGCATCCTCAGGCCGACGACGTGAGAACAGCCTACGAAGCCCTCGAGCCGCCTTGAGCTCGCGCTCACCATCCTTAGCTGCCTCGGCGCCTTCGGTAGCACGCGCCCTACGCGCCACTTGAGCTGGTGCATTATCCAGGGCCCGCGCAGGTTTGACTAGGATCCCATCATCTGTGAGTTCGACCTCGGCGCGACCTACCACGCCCAGCGACTCGAGATATTCAGCAGGAAGCTGCAATCTTCCGGTGCTATCTACCACCACATACTCATGATACATCACGTCCTCGGCAACCGGCTCGGTAAGACCTTCACCAAGGGCCGCCTCTTCCTCGGCGACCATCTCCCTCGGCTGCGTCTCACGAACCCGCCGCACTCGCTCGCTGCTTGTGCGACCGTCACGGATAGACACAACCCGATCCACCTGATCGGAAACGCGCGGGTCGTGCGTCACCACAACGACAGTGAGATCATAGCGCTGGTTCAACTGCCGGAAGGTGTTCATGATACGCTGTGCGGTAGTCGAATCTACCTCACCGGTCGGCTCATCAGCCAGCAGCAGTATCGGTTTATTGGCCAACGCCACACCGATAGCCGTGCGCTGCTGCTCGCCACCCGACAGCTGGTGCATGCTGTGATGCCTACGGTCCCACAGCCCTACCGCCTCAAGAAGCTCTCGCGTCCAGGCCTTGCGCTCACTACGCGGCATGCCGGCGATGATCATAGGAAGTTCGACGTTCTCTTGAAGCGATAGGTACGGGATCAGGTTTCGCGAAGGCTGCTGCCAGACAAACCCAACCTTGCTCCGCCGGTAACGCGTGAGCGCATAGGAGGAGAGCTTCAACAGGTCTTGTCCATCCACGATGGCCTTGCCCGCCGAGGGCCGGTCCAGACCGCCAAGGGTGTTCATCAGGGTGGATTTGCCGCTACCGCTAGGGCCGATGATGGCCAGGAACTCGCCCTTTTCCACTACCAGGTCCAGCCCCTGCAAGGCCACGACCTCTAGATCTTGGACCTTGTAGATCTTGACCAGATTGTCGCACAGAATCATGGGACCATTCGATGCCATATCTCACCGTTTCCCATAGGCTACACACATTGTACGTCGCTCACCGCGGCTTTGCTCGTCGACTCGCATTAGGTAGTCATGGAGGGGGCCTGCTTCCGAGCAAGCCCCCCTGCGGCACCTAGGCGCCTACCACTACCTGGCCCTCTTCCAGGCCTTCTTTGATCTCTACACGCTCATCACTCTCGATGCCTACGACGACGTCCACCCTCCGCTGTCGGCCCTCTTCCTCGATGACCACGAACTTGCGGCCCGAGAAGGTGCGGATCGCCGCTGGCGGCAACCAGAGCACGTCTGTCTTTTTCTCCAAGATCACGGTTACCCGTACCAGGTCACCCGAGCGCAGATCGAGATCTTCCGGATCAAAGTCGATCAACGTTCTCTTGTCCTGATCCTCGATCTCGGCTGCGCCACCACCGCCGCCATAGGGATAAGGTAGCTGCTTTACGACGCCGGTTAGTTCTTTGCCGGGATAAGCCGAGAGCGCGATAGAGCACTCCATGCCTTCCGAGAGCTTTTGCATCTGCGTGCTAAGCGGTTCGGCTGCGACGATCAGATTCGTGTCGTCTGCGACGACCATGACGGTTCTGAACCCCTCAGTTACCTCACCCTCACGGAGGCTCTCTGTGGTTACTTCACCGTTGATGGGGGAGTAGATGCGGGTCTGCTCGATGAACGACTCCAAGCGATCCACCGTGAGCTGTGCACGGTCAACGGCCTTCACCAGCTGGGGATCCACCTCGCGCTCCATGTAGGCCAGGTCGAGCTCAGCAAGCTTGATCTGGACCTCACGGATCTTTAGGTCATACTCGGACAGGCTGGCGTTCTTGACGGCCTGGTTGTAGCTAGCCTGAGCAGCCTCGAGATCTAGCGTCCTCTGTTGCAGGTTGAGGGCCTCTGGGCTGGCCTCCCAGCCAGGCCGCGACTTGCGACGATCAAAGGCAGCCTGGGCAAGATCCACGGCGATCTGGGCCTTTTCCAGATTCACACGGGCAAGCTCGACAGCGGTACGGTCTTGAGCTGCCTGGCGTAGCTTTTCCTGCTGGAGCTTGCTCAGCTCGAGGTTCAGTTTGGCGCGCTCGATCTGGTATTCCTTGCTCGCCTTGGCACTCTCATAGTTGAGTGTAGCAGTATCGAGCTCGATGTGCGCCTGATCGAGCTGACGCAACAGGTCATCGTTGTCCAGCTCGGCCAGCAGTTGCCCCTCTTCTACGGGATCGCCTCGCTCCACATAGACAGCCTTCACCCGACCGCTGGTTTCAAAGAAGAGCTCCTCCTCGATAGCGGGAGATACACGCCCGCTGAAGGTAAGCGAATCCTGCACGTCACCACGCTTGACCACATAGGTCGGCTGTTCAGGAACGGGTGGCGGGGGAATCGGCGTAGGTGTTGGCTCTTGCGACGATGCCGATGGTCCGCTGCCACACCCGCTGGCAGAGAACAGCACCACCAAGAGGAACCCTACAAGGGATAGACGCGATCTCGTTGCCATTACCACACTCCTATGCTGCGAAGCTGCTCCCAAGACCTATCCGCTCTGCCTGACAGACGCCAAAACGCCGAAACGCACCGAGTGCATTCCGGACTCCCATGCGCTGCCATAACGCTTCCGATCACCTGGCCCACCAAGGACCTCGCTATACTATCCTGTTAACATGGGACGCGAAATGAAGGATTCACAAACGGCACATATCGCTGATGTCTAGCATGTCGCAGTGCCTACCTGCTAGACAGGCCAAAGCCGCGTGCACAAAACAGCTCTGGCCCCTAGGACTCCTCCTCTGGCTCGACGATAACGGTCACGCGCACGACGACATCACCATGAAGCTTGATCTGTACGTGGCTCTTGCCTAGATCCTTGATAGGCTCGGGCAATACCACCTTACGCTTATCAACCGCCTCACCTGCCAACTCTGTGAGACGCTCAGCGATGTCTGCATTGGTGATCGCCCCATACAGCCGCCCGGTTTCACCTGCTTTGGCCTGGAACACGAGCTCGGCTCCCTCGAGACGTTCAGCCAACGTCTGAGCTTGCTCCTTCTCCTGCGAAGCCTGACGACTCCGAGCCGCAGCCTTAGCTTTGACCTGCTGGAGAGCCGCATCTGTCGCTGGTGTAGCCAGGCCACGTGGGATCAAATAGTTCCTCGCATAGCCATCAGCGACTGAACGGACCTCGCCCGCGACCCCCAGCCGTTTCACATCCTTGAGAAGCACAACGCGCATATCCGGTAACCACCTCTCGTTGCGGTGGATCTGCATCCATCTGACTCCGCGGCCATGATACACCAGAAAGGAGCGCGTTGCAAACTCGCAGCGTGCCTGCGCCAAGAGCTGCGTGGCATGATCTCCGATCTTCTGAACATGCCCAACGCCACTCAGGCCAAGTCCGAGGATGTTTATGAAACGCTCTATCATCCATTACTTCCACAAGAGGAGGAGGGCATCCTTCGGTAACATTATCATTTGACTGTATACGGGCACCCTGCTGCCGTGGTGCGCATGATTGCCCCAGCTAACGGGCTTGGGCTGATGCTGGAGCGCCTGCATTCTGGTCGCTGCAGGATGGCGGAAGCCCGATCACGGGCCTGCGCTAGTAACGACCCGACTTTCGCCAGGTTGTTCCAGGTGGCCCGCCAAGGCCCCTAGGCGGACGCTTTCGGCGCGAATCCGTTCGATGGCATGGCGGTAGAGCCTGCCATAGGTATCGGCGAGTTCGGGATCGGGTTCAATCCTCTCGGCGTGCAGCGGGAACGTCCTGCGTGCCTCGTCCAAGCTCGCATACACCCCGCTGCCCATGCCGGCGAGCATGGCCGATCCAAGCGTAACGGCCTCAGACTGCTGAGAGACCGAGATGGGTCTACCAGTCACGTTTGCCTTTAGCTGGTTCCAGAAGGCGCTCCTGGAGCCGCCTCCCGCGGCGACTACCTGCTTGATCTGGTATCCCGCGCTGTCTTCCAACGCTTCCCATAGGGTGCGGAGCTCATATGCAAGCCCTTCCCACGCTGCGCGTGCCAGGTCGTCTCGCGTGTGACGCGCCGTCAAACCGGCAATGACGCCTCTGGCCATCGAGTCGCGGTTTGGCGAGCCCGCCCCTTCGAGATGAGGCAGCAGATAAAGCCCTCGCGCGCCAGGCGGGGCAGAGATGGCGGCGTGCTCAAGGGCACGTGTCCTCGCGTCATCGGGCAACTCGGGGAAGAGCAGTTGCGCTGCCCAGCGGAGCAAGCTGCCAGCACCAAGGATGGCTCCCTTGATGTAGAATGATCCCGGTGCGGCATGACACCCAACCGAAAAGCGCCGGTCGTCGCCTCGTAGCATCCTCTCCACCGATGGCAGACCCATCAGCTCGGTCTCGGTCGTGCCGGTTGAATCCAGGAGCACGCCAGGAGCTACAGCTCCAAGAGCGATGGCACCGACTGGATGATCGTGCCCGCCCACCAAGACGGGAGTGCCCGCAGGCAGGCCGGTGACCGCGGCCGCCCCCTCTTGCACCTTTCCCAGCATTGTCCCCTCGGGCACTAGCTGTGGCAAGAGGTCACGGGGCACCCGCGCTGCGTCGAGGAGGTCGTCAGACCAGGATAGCGTACGCAGGTCCAGCGCCATTGTGCGGGATGCCAGCGAGTAACCCATAGCTTGCTCGCCCGTGAGTCGATAGCCCACGTACCCGCTGATGCCCAACCAGCGGCGGGTACGCTCCCATGCTTGGGGAGCTTGCTGGCGCAGCCATTGCAGTTTCAGCAGCGTGAACGTATGGCCTAGAGCGAGGCCAGTGGCAACGAAGACCGCCTCAGGGCCAACGTGTCTACGCCACCAGGAAACCAGCGGCGCTGTGCGGTCATCGTACCAGACGACGATAGGGTGCGTGGGTTGGCCCTGCGCGTCGAGAGAGACGCCGGCCTCACCAACGCTGGCCACACATACGCCGGCAACCAAGCCGCCATCTTGGACTCTATCCATGACCGTGCGAAGAGCGCGTGCGACGGCCAGCCAGAGCGCATCGGGGTCCTGAGTGCCCCCGCGTAGCCCGATGGTCTTGGTAGGCGTGGCGATCACGGTCTGGGCGCAAAGCCGCCCCGTTACCTTGTAGGCAGCCGCTTTGATGTTGGAGGTGCCGATGTCGAGCCCGATCAGTAGCGTCAGGATGCTCTCCCTCACAGCCAGCAGGACGTATAACTCAAGATTCTAGTGAGGGAAGATGAGCGCGACAAGCCCTGAAAACGGCTTGCACGATTGGCGGCTTTGCTGTATAGTTAGCCGGTGCTTAGCACTCAGAAAGGTAGAGTGCTAACAGGAGCAGTCGCGGGTCGTCTGGATAGCATGGCTCGGACGGCCAGTAGCAAAAGGAGGATCGGGGTCATGTCAACGAGTCTGAAGCCCTTGGGAGACCGCGTCTTGGTCGAACGTCTCCAGAGTGAGGAAGTCACGGCAGCGGGCATCGTTCTGCCCGAGACGGCGAAGGAAAAGCCACAGAAGGGCACCGTTGTGGCCGTTGGGCCCGGTCGTCGTGGACCGGATGGGGAACGTGTCCCCGTTAGCGTCAGCGTGGGAGACACGGTGGTGTTTGCCCGATACGGCGCGACGGAGGTCAAGGAAGGTGGCCGCACGTATCTCATCCTCAAAGAGGATGATATTGTCGCCATCGTCACGTCATAATATTGGTCTTGTGCTGATTCAGGAGGCAACATGGCAAAGCAACTGCGATTCTCAGAAGACGCTCGTCGCTCCTTGAAAAAGGGCGTGGACACGTTGGCCAAGGCGGTGGGGGCGA
>CAZTMY010000041.1:0-12969 GCA_964614895.1 uncultured Anaerolineales bacterium | reverse complement strand
GGGCGTGCTGGCCTCAATGCGCAGGGCTAGCAGCAGTCTTGAGCCAAGGACCTTGCCGGCGGCTACCCAACCCAGGAGCACGGCCAGGATGAGGGCGATGGCCAAGACGATGGCCACAGGGATTCCGAGGCAGACGATCACCAGTAGCGGTATCACGAGCGCCGATGCGAACAGCGTCAGCAAGCCCGCCCCCAGCGACTCGATCCATGAGCCAACCAGCGCGGCGGAGGCACGCTCTGTGTTCTGCGGGAGCAATAGCTCGGCGATTGCCGCCGTAACGAGGAGCGTCAGCATCCAGCCGAACCAACGCCCCGCACGCCCCGTTGTACCGAGCTTGGGCATCGTCTGCCGTGCGGGCGCTGCGCCGAGTTGGCTCACGCCCGAAGCCAGGATGCCTGGCAGCACTTGCAGATGGCGGCTGGCATCAGCTCCCCGCATCGTGTCGCCTAGAACTTGAGCATCAGCATGACGTCGTAGTGTCCCGAGCACGACCAGGTCGCCTTGGATCACGGCATGTTGCCCGAGATCGATGCTCGCGCCAATCCCGACGACCTCGCCGTTTACGGTGCCATCGATGCTGACCGTTCCCCCGACAGCAGAGATGCTACCGTTGAGCGTGCTGCCCTCTTGTAGCTGAGCGGTGCCGCCGATGACGGCCAGGTCGCCGTTCCAGGTCTCGCCTTCAGCCAGGGTATAGCTTCGGCCGACGACGCTCAACGTGCCGGAGCCATCGGCCGCCACGGGCATCGCCAGTCCCCACACCAGGACGCACAGGACCAGCAGGCCTAGACGGCGCACGTGCGCGCTGCGGCGCTGCGCCAGGGATGCCCTTTGTTGCGCCACGTCTCATCTCCCCTTGATCAGGCCCGGGCGCTGGCGCCGCGTGCCACCACCACCCGTACCCAGGCTATAGCAACCACGGTGGCCAGCGCGGCATAGATGGCCAGCATGCCGGTGTTGGTCTGCCTGAACAATGCTACCAGGATCACGCGCATCCCGCGAGCTATGCTCATGCCGAACTGGTATAGGGCTAGGACATTGCGCAGCACGCTGGCATAGATGGACTGGTTGGAGCTCAGCATCTCTTGCGCGGTCGAAAAGGCCAGGACGGCCAGTGCTGCCATGGCGACGGCGAGGATCGCCCAAATGGCCACTCGTGCCCAAGCGAGTATCAAATGCCTGCGCCGCTGGCGGGCACGGATCTCACGCATCACGCGACTAGTCATGTCCGATGGTGGTTCAGCCATCTGAGATGCGTCCATTAGCGCAACGGCCTCGTGCAGGCTGTCATGCCTCTGCCTGCAGGCGGGGCAAGCCGCCAGGTGCTCTTCCAGCTCTTGCAGTTTACTGGGTTCAAGCATGCCATCGATCGCGAGGTGCATGCGTTCAGACGCCTCTTGACAATGCATTGCCATGCACACTTCTCCTTCGCTTAGCCTTCTCCTCGTCGTCGGCCTGGCGATTCTCCAAAGCGTCCGCTATGGCGTTACGCGCTCGATGTAGCCGCGACTTGACGGCGCTAACGCTCGCATGGGTAATTTCGGCGATGTCTTCGTAGGAATGGTCGTGCCAATAGCGCAAGATAAGCACCTCACGATACTGAGGCGCCACCTCTTGGAGCATGCACTGGATAAGTGCCTCTCGCTCGTTAGCCAGGGCGCGTTGCTCGGGTCGGGGATCATCGTCGGGCAGCCAACGCTCCGACATGATCTCTTCCATGGAGATGTTCTTGCCGCGACGTCGGCGCAGCCGGTCAATGCAATAGTGCGAGCCGATGGACAGGATCCACGATGAGAACTTTCGGCTCGAGTCATAGGTGTGCAGGCGCGTATACGCTCGTAGGAATGTCTCTTGGGTTGCATCTTCGGCCTCGCTTGGGCTACCAAGCATGCGATAGGCTAGGTTATAGATTGGGCGTTGGTACGCTTTCACAAGCTTGGCAAAGGCTTCCTCGTCTCCATGTCTAGCCGCGACGGCCCACGCTCGCTCTTGGGACTCCACGCTATGACTGTCTCCGATCGGCGGCGCCGGCCTCTGAGCATTCATGAGCTACCACCTATACGCACGCTCTCGGTGGGAGGTTGCGGCCTGCTAGCTTGACAGGACATGGCCCTGTCTCTATCCTCCGTACAACCTCGCCTGAAGAGATCGGAAGGTCAGCGTGACATATCTTGCCGTTGAAGGCGTGATCGGTGTAGGCAAGACAACGTTGGCGCGTCTGCTACAGCCCGAGTTTGAAGCCCAATTGCTACTGGAAGTGTTTGAAGAGAATCCGTTCCTGGGCGACTTTTACCGCGATCGGTCGCGGTATGCGTTTCAGACACAGATCTTTTTCCTGCTGAGTCGCTACCGTCAGCAGCAAGTCCTGATGCAATGGTTGCAAGAAGGATCTGTACTCAGCGACTATATCTTTGGGAAAGACTATCTCTTTGCGCAGGAGAACCTATCAGGCGATGAGCTCCAAACATACAAGCGGCTCTACGCTGCACTCTCGGCCAATGTCCCTGCGCCCGACCTAGTTGTGTATCTTTACGCCGATACGAACGTCCTTATGGACCGCATTGCCATCCGCGACCGCTCGTATGAGCGGAGCATATCATGGGCCTATATTGAGAGGTTACGCCAGGCCTATGAGCGTTTCTTTGGTGACTATGCCGAGAGCCCAGTAGTCCGCATTGATTGTAGTGACTTGGATTTTGTGCGCAAACCAGAGGATTTGGGACTTGTGCGCCATCGGATACGGTCAGTTCTGGAAGAGGGGATACATCAGCGCGTACTGCCTGCCTTTGCGGAGCGATCGTCGGCAAAGAGGCGCCTCTCCGAACCCTCACAGCCCGTCTTACATGACATGGGAGAGGCCGAGGCATGGACGCACGAGGCCGCCTATCTGGAGCTGACGCGTTTCCAGAAAAAGGTGAGCACGCTGGCTAGCGCTTTGCTCCAACTGCACGAGATGGAGCGTACCTTGGCTAGTGCCTCGCCCGGCCATCGACAGGCCCTGGGCGCGGCTATTGAAGGCTCACGTGCCGCGCTACGTGGCTACCTCGAGGGCTGCGCGCGTGCTCTCTCCCATGTGGCGAATGCGCTGGGCTTCAGCCCGGCGCGCATTCTCGGAGAGGGGCTGCGAGCAGATGCCGCCGATTCCTGTGACCAGAAGGGGCTCTCGTGACACGGCACTTTGTGGCCATTGCTGGCAACGTGGGCGTTGGCAAGTCCACGCTGACCGCATGCTTGGCGGAAGAGCTCAACTGGCTGCCCTTCTATGAGGCGGTAGCGGACAATCCCTACCTGGAGGATTTCTACCAGGACATGGCGCGGTGGAGCTTTCACTCCCAGGTGTTCTTTCTGTCGCGACGCTTCCGTCACCACTATGCTCTCAGCCAATCTTCGCAAAGTGTGGTGCAGGATCGGTGCGTGTATGAGGATGCCGAGATCTTTGAGCGTAACCTGTACCTGCAGGGATGGATGAGCCCTCGAGACCATGCCTGCTATCAGGATCTGTACGAATCCCTGCGGGCGTTGCTTCCGCCTCCCGACCTCGTGGTGTACTTGCGGGCCTCGCCGGATACGTTGCTTGCTCGTATCGCTCGGCGGGGGCGAGACTATGAGCGCGATATCGAGCGGAGCTACCTAGAACAGCTCAACGAGCTCTATGATGAGTGGGCCACCGGCTTTGATCTCTGTCCTGTGCTGACGGTGCCCTGTGATCGCTTGGATTTCGTGGCGAGTGAAGCTGATCGGCGTCTGATCATCGACCGCATCGTGGCGACCCTGGGAGGCCGTCAGCTTCCTCTGTTCCCGGGAGAGAAGCTGAGGGATCTTGGCTAGCGATCGGGTGTGGCGACCTCATGGAGTGTCGCCTGGTGCGTATCCGTGTCATATACGGCGTACTGGGCTGCGCCAAAGCGGCCCATGACCTCGCCTGGGTTCACTAGCAACGTTTCCCCGTGCATCTCCAAGCGTTGGGTATGGTCGTGCCCGTAGCAGACGAGAGCGAACTGGCCGGAGAGCGCCAAAGGTTGAGCGACCTGCGGGTAGTGCGTCATGGCGATGCGACGGCCACCCAAGGTCAGATCGGCGAGCTCGCCGTGCAGTGTGATGTTGCCCGCGCGATCGGCCATTCGGGCTAGGAGCAGCTTGTCCCCGTCATTGTTGCCCCAGACGGCGTGGATCTCGCCAGCAAAGCCTTCCCCAATGGCCGTCATGGTAAAGGGTGCACAATAGTCACCCAGGCATAGCAAGGCGTCACACATGCTCAGTTGCTCGAGCACTGTGGCCAGGTGCCAGATGTTGTCGTGGATATCCGCGATGATGCCGATACGCATGGTCTACCTCCTGCGTGCCGTAGCGTTGTGACTCGGACCCTCAAGCGCTGGTCCCATGCAGAGCTACTCACTCCTGATGCCAGTGGACCATCTGCTTGACGAGACGAGCATAGGTGCTGCTAGCATGGACCAGAGGAAACGACTCGTGGCCATGTAGGCTTGCTTTGGCTATGCTGGCGAGCATGCTGTCTGCATCGTCAAATGGGGGCATCTGCGTGTAGACGCGTCCAATCTCGGCTCCCTGGTGCGCATCACTACCTGCTGCACATGGGATGCCTAGGTCATGGGCTAGCGTTCGTGCCAGGGCGTTGTCAGCACGCCACGTCACACGGGCATTCAGACCCTCGACGATATCGACATCAGCCGCGATACGAGTGAGGGCAGCGGCGCCGATGGCCGAGCCTCGCACGCGATCACAGGGATGAGGGACATACACCAGCCCTCCCTGCGCGCGGATTGCCTTAATGGCCGCCTCCAGCGACGCTTGGGGCGGGATGGTCTCGCTCAGAAAGAGGCCGATGAGCTCACCTTCTGGCGTGGTGATCTCTTCGCCCACGATGACCCGGAACGAAGCCAGGGAGCGCACCGCGAGCGCCCCCGCGATGCTGTTGTGGTCGGTGATAGCCACAATGTCCAAACCACGGAACATGGCCCAGCGGACTATACTGCCAGCCGAGGTGAGGCTGTCTGGCGAATAATTGCTGTGGATGTGCAGGTCCGCGCGCATCAGTTTCTTGGCGTGGCTTTCGCGAACGGTGACCGACAGGGTATCAGAACACAGCGGGGCAACCGCACTACGCGGCTGCCCCATATTCTTCGCGCCAGGCCTCGAGCTGAGCCTAGTTCTCTTCCTCACGACGTTTCTTGGTCTCTTCGACGATGTTCGCGACGAGATGCGAAGGCACGATGTCATAGTGAGAGAGCTTGATGGTATAAAAGCCGCGCCCTTGGGTCATGCTGCGGAGATCCGTGGCGTAGCGTTGGATCTCCGCGAGGGGAACGAGTGCAGTAACGATGCCGTTGCCGCGAGACTGTTCCATGCCCAGCACGCGCGCGCGGCGGGTGTTTAGATCGCCCATGATGTCACCCATGAACGCCTCTGGCACGGTAACGACGATCTCGGCCACCGGCTCGAGCAGGACGGGCCCTGCTTGGGGGATAGCGTTCTTGAAACCCAAGTGCGCAGCGATCTTGAAGGCCATCTCGGAAGAGTCCACAGGGTGATACGAGCCGTCATATAGGACGCACTTGAAATCCACTGTGGGGTACCCAGCGATGACGCCTTTCTCGGCGATCTCGTAGAGGCCCTTTTCCACTGCCGGGATATACTGCTTGGGCACTGCGCCACCAAAGATCTCGCTCTCGAACTGGACTCCCGCGCCTCTCTCTAGCGGTTCGAAGCGCAGCCAGACGTCGCCGAACTGACCGCGGCCCCCCGTTTGCTTCTTATGGCGTCCCTGGGCCTCTGCGACCTTGGTGATAGTCTCACGGTAGGCAATGGTCGGGATCTCGGTGCGGATCTCGACGCCAAACTTGTCGGCTAGCCGACGCGCCGCTAGATGGATATGGCTCTCTCCCATGCCGGAGAGAATAGTCTCGTTCGTCTCGGTATTTCGCTCTACACGCAGTGTAGGGTCTTCCTCCACTAAGCGTGCTAGGCCGCTACCGAGCTTGTCAAGGTCTGCCTTGGTCTTGGGGAACACGGCTACAGAAAAGAGTGGCTCCGGGTAGATGATGGGTGGGAGCTTGTATGGTGCGCCAGTGTCGCACAGCGTGTCGCCGGTGCTGGTTTCGCTGAGCTTGGCCACGCCGCCAATGTCACCGGCCGAGACGGCATCTACGGGCGTCTGCTCCTTCCCGCACAGCGCAAAGAGCTGCCCCAGGCGCTCCTCGGTGTTACGGTTCACGTTGTGCACGCGGCTATCGGACTTGAGCGTCCCCGAGATGACTCGGAAATAAGTCAGTTTGCCTACAAAGGGGTCGGCCAGCGTTTTGAACACCTGGACTACCAGGGGGCCGTTGGGGTCGGCCACCATCATTTCCTCTTCACCAGATGCCAGATTGGTGACGGGCCGCTCGACGTCGGCAGCCGACGGCATAAAGCGCGATGCGATGTCGAGAAGCTGCTTGATGCCGATGTTCTTGGTTGCAGAGCCGGCGAGGGTTAGGACGATGCTACCGTCCTGGATGCCAGCTGTCAGGCCTTGCAGTACCTCGTCCTGCGTCAACTCTTCGCCGTCGAGATACTTGAGCATGAGTTCGTCATCGCTCTCGGCGGCATACTCGATGAGCTCTGTGTGCGCGGCCTGTACGGCCTCCAGCATGTCTTCGGGCACATCGGCTTCGGCGCTATCCGGGCCCATGTAGGCTTTCATGGCGAGTAGGTCCACCACACCGCAAAAGTCGGCTTGAGAGCCGATGGGGAGCGTGATGGGCACAAAGGTCTGATCGAACTTCTGCCGGAGGTCATCCAGGATGGCAGAGAAGTTGGCGTTGTCTCGGTCCATCTTGTTGATAAACACAGCCCGCGCCATGCCCTCTTCATCTAGGTATCCCCACTGCAAATCAGTGCCGACCTCAACACCTGAGGCCGCACAGATGACCATGATGGCAGCATCAGCGGCGCGGATGGCGTTCTTGACCTCGCCTACAAAGTCCATGTAACCTGGCGCGTCGAGGACGTTCACCTTGCCGTCTTGCCAGGTAAGCGGCAAGACGGAGCAGTTCACCGAGAACCCCCGGCTCTTCTCTTCCGGATCATAGTCCGAGACAGTGTTGCCGTCTTCGACCTTCCCGAGACGCTTGATGACTCTGGCGTTGTAGAGGATCGCCTCGCCAAGCGACGTCTTGCCACTGCTTCCGTGTCCGAGCAGCACAAGGTTGCGAAGCTGATCAGGTTTGAACTGTGTCATTGGGCAAGACTCCTGGGCATCCAGTTTACATCTGGCGCATTATAGCACACGCTCGAAGGACTACCAAGATGCGAGCTGACTATGAGCCGGCTTGATGTCTCCGGCCTAGCTGGGGGATGGCCAGGCATCGTGCAATCGGCCACCCCGCCAGTGAAGTCGCTCGACCGGTTGCTGCTCATCGAGGAGGTAGTCCAGCGCACGCTGCAGCGCGGCGGGATCGCCAGTAGCCGCGTAGCGTCGCGTGCCCGGAGGTCCGCCTGTTCTGAGCAGACCGCGCTCGGCGAGGACCCGACGCGTCTGCTTGGCGATGGCCATGCTGGGTTCGACGATGGTCGCCCTTTCGGGCAAGAGCCGTTGGAGCACAGGTATCAAGAAAGGATAGTGCGTGCATCCCAAGACCAAGACGTCCATTCCCTCCGCCAGCAACGGAGCCAGACACGCGCGCAAGATGTGCTCGGTCTCAGAGGTACTCTCCTCGCCGTTTTCCACCCGCTCAACAAGCCCCGGGCACGTTCTGGAAACAACTCGAACACCGTGCGCCCAGCGCTCCACGATGTCTTCGTACAGGCGACCGTGCAAGGTCCCTTCGGTTGCCAAGACGCCAACGACGCCTGTTTGGGTCAGGGCGGCGGCCGGCTTGATGGCTGGCACCATCCCTACAAAGGGGGTCTCTGGGAATGCTTCGCGTAGCGGTTCCAGCGCCGCCGCCGAGGCAGTATTGCATGCCACGACGATCACCTTGCATCCTTGGGCCAGGAGGTAGCGCGTGATGCCTTGGGCAAACGTGATGATCTCGCTAGCAGGACGGGGGCCGTACGGACAGTGGGCGTTGTCTGCCACGTACAATAGTGATTGGCTGGGCACCAAGGCGATGAGCGCGCGAACGACCGACAGGCCGCCCACGCCGGAATCGAACACGCCCACCTTGCCAGGGAGAGGCTGTCGCGAGGTCTCGCTCATAACACCCATAGCCGGCTAGCCTCGACGAACGCCGCGAAAAGAGCTTGGCTTGGGGGATGGAACTCGTAAAGTCGCTCAGGATGCCACTGTACGCCTATCACCCAACCGGCTGCGCGAGCTGGTGGCTCGATGGCCTCGATGACGCCGTCGGGCGCACGAGCGGCAACGGTCCAGCCGGGGGCGACGTTCTTGATCGCTTGGTGGTGCGAGCTATTGACCTCTATGATATGGGCGTTTCCAGTCTGGGCATGCATGAAGCCTATGGCGCGGGCTAGCCGTGATGACGCCTCTATAGCGACAGGATGAGCTAGATCGTCCACAGGTTGCCTTGGCCCACTGCGATGGTCCAGCGTCGTGCTGATCTCCGTGGATATGTCTTGGTAGAGGGTACCGCCAGCGGCAACGTTCAGGAGCTGGATGCCGCGGCAGATGGCAAGGATAGGTTTGCCCTCTTGCAGCGCCCAGCGTACGAGCGTGAGCTCGGCCTTGTCGCGCTCTGGGTCTATGGATACGCTGTGGCCCTCATTGCTTTGATGGTAACGCTCAGGGTCCACGTCGCCACCGCCAGTCAGCAGCAAGCCGTTGCACTGGGCGTAGGCAAGCCGCAGCTCTTGCGCGTCGTCGGTAGGCTGCAGCAGGTGATACGTAGCCCCAGCGTGCGTCAGAGCTCTCAGGTAGGCGGGCATGACGGCCTGTCGACGTGGGTTCGTGCCCAGAGGAATGCCTACGAGGGGGACGCTGCGAGGGCCCTCCAGCTCCGCATGTGCTTGCCACAGAGCGATGGCCCGCCGATGTTGCCGGAAAGCGATCTCATCAGGGACTTGGTCCATGCCAAAGAAGCGGGCTTCGATGGCATCGTCATGTGGTGTGGCCTGCCCGCCCTGTGCGCGCGCTGCATACAGGATGATAACGCCACCTGGCGAGTCTCCTTCGTAGAAGGCCTCCACCAGCAGGAGGCGTTCCAGAGCGACTTTGAGACCCGTCTCTTCCAACGTCTCACGGATGGCTGCGTCCTCCGGTGTCTCGCCGACCTCGGCATAGCCAGAGGGTAGTGCCCACTTGCCCAGAGCTGGCGGGACGCCTCGTCGTATGAGGAGGATGCGGTCATCTTGATGAACGAGGGTGCCGGCCGCGACAATAGGATTGACGTAATGCACATAACCGCAGAACGCACATACGGCACGCTCGCGAGCATGCATGTAGCGGACGGTCAATGGTGCCCCGCACTGGGGACAGTAGCGGGCTGTGGGCATGCCAACTTCCTTGGGTGCGCACGATCCAACGTCTGCCATTATACCGGGTCCGCTGGATGCTCCAAGTGCGGCTGACCCGCCGTCCATAAAGCGTTGACATCACTTCGCGGCGACTCTATACTTTCTTTCCATTAGTGTGATCCTGCCTCTGGAACGAGACGAGCATGTCCAAGCGTACGCGGGTGACGCCCATCCGCCGTCAGTATCTTGATATCAAGCGACGGCATCCCGATGCCATCGTCTTTTTCCGGCTGGGTGACTTTTATGAGACCTTTGACGATGATGCCCAGCTCGTAGCGAATGAGTTGGACGTGGTGCTCACCTCCCGGAACGTGGCCAAGGGACAGCGGGTGCCCATGGCAGGCGTGCCCCATCATGCCGCGGATAGCTACATAGCAAAGCTGATTTCGCGTGGGCTCAAGGTAGCCATCTGCGAACAGACGTCGGACGAGCCGGTGAACGGGCTCATGGAGCGCGAGGTGGTTCGCATCATCACGCCTGGGACCGTCGTCGAGCCCTCCCTGCTTGCGGAAAAGCGCAACAACTATCTAGCCACCGCGGTCTGGTCGGAGGGCGCAATCGGCTTTGCGTATGCGGACATCACGACGGGCGAGCTCCTAACCACGCAGCTTCAGGGGCGCGAGTCCAATGCGGATTTGCTGCGCGAACTGGACCGGCTGCAGCCCGCCGAGTTGATCATCAGCGATGGCGGCAAGCCCCATAACACTATGGGAGAGGCCGAGACGGAAGAGGCTCGACGTCGCTACCCAATCCTGGCGAACACCGAGATCCCTCTCACCTTGTACGACGCCTGGCGCTTTGAGGAGGGCAACTGCGAGCGCGCTCTCAAGGAGCATCTGGGCGTTACCACGCTGGCTGGCTTTGGTTGCGAGGATCTGCCCGCCGCCAAGCGCGCAGCAGGTGTCATCGTGCAGTATCTCCGTGAGCACCAATCAGCCGCCTTGTCACAGCTTCAACACCTAGCCACTTATAGTGTGGCCGCCTTTATGACGCTCGACGTGGCCACGCGGCGGAATCTCGAGCTCACTGAGACGCTGCGCGACGGGCGCGTTCACGGCTCGCTTCTGGGCGTGCTGGATGCCACACAGACGCCCATGGGAGGGCGTACTCTCCGACGCTGGATCACACAACCGCTTCTGGATCAGGAGGCTTTGGAAGCGCGCCTCCAGGTTGTGGATGCGTTGTACCAAGACGCTGCCCGACGTACCGCTCTGCGGCAGATTATGCGGGGCTTTGGTGACCTCGAGCGCCTGGCCAACCGCGTTGTTCAGGGCATCGCCGGACCGCGGGACCTGATAGGGCTGAAGGAAGCTCTTGAGCGGATAGAAGATATCCGCGCCATCGCGCGCGAATTGGCTGCAGAGACCTCGGTGGTGGGGGCGTCCGAGCAGTATCCCCTCCGGCGCAACGATCTGGTCACCTGCACCGAGGCGGTGGATCTGATCGCTCGCGCTATCGCGGACGATCCGCCGGCGACGACGATGAGGGGTGGCTATATCCGCTCGGGCTACTCGGAGGAGCTTGACCGCGTGACGGCCTCGGTAGATGAGGCCAAGCGATGGGTAGCTGACCTTGAGCGTCAGGAACGGCAGCGTACGGGGATCAAGTCGCTCAAGGTGGGCTACAACAAAGTCTTTGGCTATTACTTGGAGGTGACCAAGGCCAACATCGATGCCGTCCCCGAGGAGTACATCCGCAAGCAGACGCTGGTGAACGCCGAGCGGTACATCACGCCTGAGCTCAAAGACAAAGAGTCGGTCATCTTGAACGCTCAGGAGCGCATGCGTGAGATCGAGGCCCGGGCCTATCAGGGCCTATTGCTGAGTCTACGCCAGATGGCGGATCGCATGTTGACGGCTTCGCGCGCTGTCGCGCAACTGGATGTCCTCGCCGGTTGGGCCCACTTGGCAGCAGCTTACGACTATGTGAGGCCGGAACTGCATGCGGGGTATGGGATCGCTATCGAGGCGGGGCGTCATCCTGTGGTAGAGCAGATGCCTCTGGGAGAGCCGTTCGTTCCCAATGATTGCCATATGAGCCACGATGCGGCTCTGCACGTCATCACGGGGCCGAACATGAGTGGCAAGTCGACATACCTGAGGCAGGTAGCCCAGATCGTGCTCATGGCGCAGATAGGCTGCTTTGTGCCTGCGCGAAAGGCCAGCATCGGGTTGGTGGATCGCATCTTTGCCAGGGTTGGCGCCCAGGACGAGATCGCACGCGGGCAGAGCACGTTCATGGTCGAGATGGTAGAGATGGCGAACATACTAAACCACGCGACTGAACGTAGCTTGCTGATCCTGGATGAGATCGGTCGCGGCACGAGCACCTACGATGGTATATCGATTGCCTGGTCGGTGGTGGAATACATCCACAACCATCCCAGGCTCGGTTGCAAGACATTATTCGCCACGCACTATCATGAACTGATCCAACTCGAGGAGTTGTTGCCGCGCGTGCGGAACTATAACGTGGCTGTGGCGAGCCGCGGGAAGGAGATCGTCTTTACTCGGCACGTGGAGCCCGGTGGGGCTGATCGCAGCTATGGCATCCACGTGGCCCGGATGGCGGGGCTTCCTCCAGGCGTGATCCATCGGGCAGAGGCCATTCTCCAGGATCTTGAGGCCGATGGTGCCGAGCCCACGCCACGTCGCGGGCACCCAGTGGACAAGCCGCGGCAGCTCTCGCTCTTTGCTGGCGATCACCCCATCCTGGCAGAGCTCCGTGAGATGGATATCATGACCATGTCACCCATGGACGCTCTAAACACCCTCTATGAAATGCAAAAGCGCCTCATTGGCTCTGACTAGGCGTCATTCGTTAGGCGCCATCGGCCTTTACCTGGTTGTGGTGCTCGCTGGCTTGATAGGGTGGCTGGCCGGCGGGCCGCTGCACGAGCAAGCTGGTCTCGCCCAGGGCAGACTCGATACAGCGGCCCCGCCTCTCGCAGCAGGTCGATCGGTGGGGCAGAGCTTTCTGGCTGAGCATCCTGGCCTCGCCTGGATCGAGGTGTGCCTCGTACAATATGATAACGAGGCTGATCAGCCAGCAGAGGGTACAATCAAGCTAACCATAGAGCGAGAGGACGGGCTCGGGTCACCGGTCAGCGTGATGCATGCCATCAGTGGGCTGACCCATAACCAGAAGCTGCGTTTCTCGTTCACTCCTCAACCTGACTCCCAGGGAACACGCTACCGGTTTGCTCTCACTTGCAGTGCGGATGCCGGCCTCTCGGTTTGGTACACGCAGGATGAGGCCTATGCGTCGGGCAACCTTCTGTTCGGCGGCGAGCCCCACGAGGGCGATCTCTGCTTTTCCGTGGGATACCGCTATGGTCCGGTGGAAGTGCTGCGCGCGTTGGCGAGGCAAGCGCGGCGTTGGTGGCCCGCAACAGCGGCGGTGGTCCTGGCTTGGATCCTCCCCGGGTGGGGAATCCTGACGCTGCTCCGGACGGGCGCGGATGATGACCTGTGGGAGAGACTGGGGCTTGCGGCTGGG
>CAZTMY010000040.1:0-13063 GCA_964614895.1 uncultured Anaerolineales bacterium | reverse complement strand
GGCCCACCGTATCCCACGCGATCGATCTGCTGGAGAAAGGCCCCCAAAGGAAGGTCCCCTTCACGCGGAGAGAGATGCTCATGCGCCAGCTTGCCCACCAGACCGCTCCCACCCGTCCCCGAAGAGATGCGCAGATCACTAACATGCACATTCCGCACCATGCCGTCCGCGAGTCTCCAGGCGTCGGCCAAGCTCTCGCCGGTGCTCCCCACATGGCATGTGTCAAGAGTCATCCCCAGCCCATGCTTCCGACAGAAAGCTACCAAGCTTGGTAGCTGGGCGAGCACTCGGCGGCGATCATCCGGCGTGCAGTGACCTGCGTTCTCCACGGTCACGGCCGCGCCTTCAGAGTCCATCGTGTCGCGTGCCCGCAAGAGCGCCTCCAGCCAAGCAACTGCCTGCGGGTGCCGCCACCCGAATGTCCCCGGCGGATGGGCGACGGCAACCTGGGCGCCCATACGGACTGCTGCTTCCACAGCACGCGTCAACAAGTCGGCCGGCGACTGTTGCCTCAGATGGCCAGCCAGCAACGATTCGTGGACGCTATACACACGCAACCCGCGATCGCCCGCCATTCTAGCAATGGACTCGCAGTGGCGTAGAGGGGTGCGCGGGCCTAGCACGACCTCGATGCCGTCAAAGCCTGCATCGGCTGCCATTGCCACAACGCGGCCAGGAGCGATGGGGTATAGACTTGCAGTGGAGAGGCTTAGGAGCACGGCCAGCGCGGCGAGGAATCGTCGGGTGACCTGTAGAGGCCACGCAGGCGGATGTACCGCTCAACAGGGGCAGGGACATGAAACCGGATGGGAGCGCCGTCGGCGACACGCCTGCGGATGTCGGTCGACGAGATGCCTACCGATATGCCCTCCACCAAGTCCACCCGTCCCGCGATGGCCGGCAGCGAGGCGCGGACAGCATCCAGGTTGAGGGGCGTCCCGGGACGCGTCACGCACGCCAGGCGCGCCATGCACAGGATCTCCTCGGGAGCTCGCCACTCGGCGAACGTCGCCAGCGCGTCCGCGCCCAGGACAAAGCACAGCTCCACGCTAGGCCCCAGACGGGCGTGGAGAACGCGTAGCGTATCGACCGTATACGATGGCGCTGGACGGTCCAGGTCCACGCGTGACAGGCGGAACCGAGGCTCATCAGCCAACGCAAGCTCTAACATCGCGGCGCGGTCCTCAGCCGGCGCAGCATCGGCATCCCGCTTGAAGGGCGAGACACGGGCGGGGACGAACAACACCTCAGCAAGCTGCAATCGGTACGCCACTTCCTGCGCGATGATCAGATGCCCGACGTGAACGGGGTCAAAGGTACCTCCTAGCACACCAACCCGGTACGGCGGCGGCAAAGCGGCTCGGTCAATCACTATTGCCACTCCAGCTCAAAGGGGCCGATATAGACGGTGTCGCCCAACGTGACGCCGGCCTCCTCCAGCGCCCGGGATATGCCACGGGCCAGCAAGATACGCTCAAAACGCTCGATTGCCTCTTGGTTCGACCAATCGGTCATGGCAGCGATACGCTCTATCTCTTTGCCAGTCACACGGTAGCACCCATCGGCCTCACGCGTCGCCTCAAAAACGTCGGCGTCCTCCTCAGTCGGCCGGAACACGTACAGCGGCTCCTCCGGCACCTCCTCCTTGGAGAGCGCCGTCAGACGATCAGCGATGCGGTACAGCAGTTCGTCGATCCCCTCCCCCGATACGGCCGAGATACCCAGCACTTCCTGCTCTCGCTCCTCGAGCACCTCACGCACCAGAGGCAGCATCTCGCGGCTGTCCGGCAGATCCTGCTTGGTGAGCACGACGATCTGCGGCTTGGCGGCGAGCTCGCCATCATAGGCAGCGAGCTCATCATTGATCCCGTCATAGTCAGCAATTGGGTCCATGCTCATGCCATCCAATAGATGCACCAACAGCCGCGTACGCCGGATGTGCCGCAGAAACGCGTGGCCGAGCCCCGCGCCTTGGTGCGCACCTTCGATGAGCCCCGGGATATCAGCCGCCACAAATGAGGTAAAATCGTCCACCCGCACCACGCCCAAGTGTGGCTGCAGCGTAGTAAAGGGATAGTCGCCAATCTTGGGCCGAGCGGCACTGATGCGGGAAAGCAACGTAGACTTGCCCGCATTGGGCTTGCCAACCAGCCCTACGTCCGCCAAGAGACGTAGCTCGATCTCGATTCGGCGCCTTTCGCCCGGCGCGCCCTTTTCCGCGAACCGCGGCGCCTGCCGCGTTGGCGACTTGAACGCCTCGTTCCCACGGCCGCCGCGCCCCCCTTTGGCCACCAGCAACGTCTGCCCCGGCTCGGTGAGGTCGCCCATCACCTCGCCCGTGATCGCATCGCGAATCACGCAACCGGACGGCACGTTGATGTACAGATCGGCTCCCCCTGCGCCCTGCTTGCCGCTGCCCTGCCCGTGCTCTCCAGAGGGCGCCTCGAAATTCCGCTCACGCGCAAAGCGCAGCAACGTATTCTGGTGAGGATCCACCCGCAGATAGACGTCCCCGCCGGCTCCGCCGTTGCCGCCATTTGGCCCGCCTAAAGGGACATACTTCTCTCGACGGAACGAGACGCAGCCATCGCCGCCGTCACCGCCCCGAACCCGTATCACTACTTGATCAATAAACACGAGCTTGTCTCCATCCAGCAAGGAGGTTCGTCCCCCTCAATATACGCGGCAAGATAGCTCGCCGCGTCAGCTATGTCAAGTTGAGACCTGCCGACGCAGCCGTTCTAGATGCACCAGCAGTAACCCAATGTCACTGGGCGTCACACCCTCAATGCGTGCGGCCTGCCCCACCGTCGCTGGGCGGTGCCGCATGAGTTTCTCCTGCGCCTCAGCCCGAAGCCCAGTCAGCTCCCCATAGTCGAGGGCCTCTGGAATACGGCGCGTTTCCATCCGCAGCGCCCGCTCCACCTGGCACGCCTGCCGTGCGATGTACCCCTCATAGGCTAGCGCGATCTCGACCTGCTTGGCGACGTCAGCTGGTAGAGGCCGTGCTGGCGGCGCCACCTCTTGCACCAGGTCATACCCCACGCCGGGTCGTTTTAGCACCTGTTCGAGCGCCACGCCGTCCCGCGGGGGATCCAGCCCGCGCCTCCGGAGCGCTTGCGCGACCGGCCCTTCAGGCGCCAGATGCAGCCCGCGCAGTCGCTCTATCTCTTGCTGAATCAGCTTCTTCTTGGTCTCCACAACCCGATAGAAGCTATCGTCCACCAGTCCCCACGCGTGACCGAGCTCTGTGAGACGCAGGTCCGCGTTGTCTTGACGCAACAGCAACCGGTACTCGGCTCTAGAGGTGAACAGGCGATACGGTTCCTGCAGATCCTTTGTCACCAGATCGTCCACCATGACGCCGAGATAGCCCTGGTCGCGCCGGATCACCAGGGGCTCCTCGTCGCGCACGTAACAGGCGGCGTTGGTGCCCGCCAGCAGCCCCTGACCCGCGGCCTCCTCATAGCCCGAGGTACCATTGATCTGTCCAGCCAGAAACAGCCCGTGGACGCGCCTCGTCTCCATCGTCGGGCGGATCTGATGCGCTGGCACATAATCATACGAGACGGCATAGCCAGGCCGCATAATACGCGCCTTGCCAAGTGCAGGAATCGTGTGGAGCAGATCCTCCTGCACGTCGACTGGCAACCCGGTGAAACAGCCCTGGACATATATTTCAGTCGTAGCAGCCCCCTCAGGCTCCAGGAAGAAGATATGCGAGGGCTTGTCGGGGAAGCGCACGAGCTTCTCCTCGATGCTGGGGCAGTAGCGCGGCCCATGCGCATCAAGATTGCCCGGCGTCACGGGCGAACGATGCAGATTAGCGCGGATCACGCGGTGCGTCTCATCGTTTGTGTGAACCTGGTAGCAAGGCATCTGTCTTCGCCAGGTCGTCTGGTATCCCAGCGGATAGACGGGGTTCAGTGGCAACTGATAGACATGACTAGGGGCTCCATCAAAAGAAAAGTAAAGCGGACGGTCGCTCCCAGGCTGCAGCCGAGTCTGCGCAAAATCGATGCTCCGAGCATCAATCCGTGGAGGCGTGTTCGTTTGCAGCCGTCCCAGCTCAAAGCCGAGATCACGCAGCGACCGAGTTAGGCCCACCGCGGCGAACTCGCCAGCGCGTCCGGCGCTGGCGTGATAGTCACGACCCGAGAGGATCTCGCCATTGAGAAACGTCCCGGGCGTGAGCACGACAGCGGATGCCCGCAGCTCTGAGCCGTTGGCCAAGCGCACGCCCCCGACGCGATCGCCCGTGGTCAGGATGCTCTCCACCGTGCCCTGACGCAGCGAAAGTCCAGGCGTTGCTTCCAGCATATGCTTCATGCAAAGCGAGTAGAGCCGCTTATCGGCCTGTGCCCGCAAGGAATGCACTGCCGGCCCACGCGACAGGTTCAGCATGCGAATCTGCACGAAGGTGCGATCGATGCACCGCCCCATAGCGCCACCGAGCGCGTCGATCTCGCGCACCACGTGCGCTTTGGCCGGGCCACCGATGCTCGGGTTGCACGGCATCTGCGCGACCAGATCCAGGTTCATGGTCACCAAACAGGTGCAGCAACCCTTACGGGCGGCTGCCATCGCCGCCTCGCAGCCCGCATGCCCGGCCCCTACGACGACCACATCGTACACCTCAGCCACCATGAGCCTCCGAGCTGCCTAGCAGCTCCCAGGCGAGCCAGTGCGAAGTCGCGCGAAAGTGACCCCACTCTGCCCACGCCGGGTTCATGCTATCGAGCCGCTCCGCAAGGGCCCGCAAGCCCTGACGATCTACCTCGCGAAAGGCCGTGATCTGCTCGCTATCGTCAGATACGACGGGCTGGCCACCCTCTGCGTCAATGAGGAACAGATACGAGTAGAACACGAGCGAGACCCCGTTACACTGGAAGTGATGGGCTTGCGTCGCCAGAAAGCCCACGACCTCGCCTTCCAACCCCGTCTCTTCCTGTAGCTCGCGCCGGGTCCCCACTAGCAGATCCTCGCCTGGGACCAGGCCACCCGAGAGGAGACGATAGGTGCCCGGCGGGTAGAAGGCCTTGGTATGCACCAAATACCGTCCTGGATTGCACATGACGATCAGCACAACTTCGGCCAAGCGCCTAGACAGTACTCGCTCCCAGTAATCGTAGGTGTCGGCACTCACGTCATACCGACAAATGCGCATCACCGGCCGCCCGTACTTGGCGATTGCCCGCCGATAGCCAGGTTGATCTTCGACGGATCTCATTCTCTGACTCCAACTGTCTATACACAGCCCATCAAGAGATTATATCACACCTTAGACCGCGATCGAACGCGAGACCCAAAGAGCACGCACACTTGACAATACAGTGCTCACATGATATACTCATGTCCAGAGTGGCGTGAAGGCACCGTCAAAAGAGTGCCAGATAAGGTACGTGCTTCTTGTGGATTCGACGCTTCCAGCCCCGTACGGTATCCCCGATCGGTCCTGGTCAGCTACATCTCGGGTCCGGCCAAGAAGTGTCTCGGTCACAGCCTCGTTCTGCGTGCCACTCGCCTATCCTGCAGGATGAATGGCGGTGACCCTACACGGGCCAGATGATGGCTCGGACCATCGGAGGTAACGATGGCAAACACACTCTATGTTGGCAACCTCAACTATGACACGACGAACGAAGCACTTCGTGCGTTCATGTCACAAGCGGGGGAAGTGCAGGATGTCCGCATCCTGACAGACCAGTACACGGGCCGATCGAGAGGATTCGGCTTTGTGGATATGGCCACCCCTGAGGGCGTCGAGAAGGCCGTCCAGGAGCTCAACGGTAAGGAGCTTGATGGCCGGACGCTCAAGATCGACAAGGCGCGCCCCCGCGGCTCGTCTGGCCCGCGTCAGTCCGGCAGCATGGATCGCTGGTAAAAGCCCCAGCATCGCAGCAAAGAACAGCGCCGGAGGGAATCCCTCCGGCGCTGTTTAGTTATCGCTCAAACCCGATCAGCCTAGATGTACCGCTTCAGTCGGGACAGTCGCTCGACGCGGCTCCAAGGCGCACGCCCGCCCTTGCTATCGCTAAAAGTGCCCTTCTGCCTTCGATACACCACATAAGCGACCTCTGGCTTGCGCTGCTTCAGGAATTCTTCGTACGTTAGCTCCTTATTGGAGCGAGCTCGATGCAGCTTGCCGTCATCCAGCAGCCACGTCTCCACCCGCCATAATCCATCCACTCGATCCGTCACGCCAGCCCTCCTCCCGGCCCACAGCGTACAGTGGCAGTTCCTCGGTCAAGCCCTGCCGGCGCAGTCGCGGGCCGCATGCGAGCCGCCCTGCACTGGCCCAGTTCCCGCTAGGAAGCTTGCGCTATCTCTGCCGAGAGCATGGCCGCCAGGCGCCCCTCAATCTGCTCCATGGCCCAATCGACCTCGGTATCCGCCGCCAGCGCCAACTCGGCCGCCAGCAGATCCTTAGCGCGGTTGAGCATGGTGCGATCCGTCGCGCCCAGCACGCGGTTCGTGCTGCGGAAGTAGAGCCTGCGCGCCACCTCCACCACCTCGTGATAGTCACCCGATTTGAGCGCCTCGCCCAACTTGGCCTTGCGCTGGCGGTAGTCCTTCTCCATATCGTCCAGGTCGGGCGGCACAGCACACTCGTCCAAAGCTCGCTCTAGCTTCAGCAACGGCTGCACCTCACGCAGCCCCGCCTCATCAGCACGCTTGACCGGCACCATCAGCTCCATGTTGCCCACTACAGCATCGATAATATAGTACGTGTGCGAAATGTTGCCGATCGTCTTCTCGCGAATTTGCACGATCTCGCCCGCCCCGTAGCAGGGATGCACCACCTTGGATCCAACATCAAACATCGCACCTGCCCCCTTACTATCTCATCCCGCGCCATAAGCGGCACCAGGCATCAGAGGCTCTCGACAGATCGCTCCACCACCTCCATCTCGCAGCGGAACTCTTGACCAGCATGTATCAGCACATGCGTCGCCGTCAGCACGTCCATACCCGAAACCTCGAACACGATCCGCCCCGGCTTGGCGACGGCCACATAGTGATCAGGCTCGCCCTTCCCCGAGCCCATGCGGCCTCGGCGCTCTTCACCATACTTGCGCCGCCTAGGGATTTCTCTCTCCAGCCTTTTCTGCGTCGGCAAAGACCTCGCCTTGATTGATCCACACCTTTACGCCGATCATGCCATAGGTAGTCTTGGCCTCGCCCCGGGCGAAATCCACGTTCGCTCGTAACGTATGCAACGGCACACGCCCCTCGAGGTGCCACTCACGACGCCCCATCTCCGAGCCCGAAAGGCGCCCCTTGCACTCGATCCTGACGCCCTCAGCGCCCGCTCGCATGGCCGACTGAATGGCACGACGCATGGCGCGCCGCGGCGAGATGCGCCGCTCGAGCTGCTCGGCGACGCCCTCAGCCACCACCGGCGCGCTCAGATCGGGGTTCTCTACTTCGACAACGTCCAAGCGTACCTTGCTCGGCTCTAGGCCCGTCAGCTCGGTAACCTTGGCCTTGAGCGCGTTGATGTTCGAACCGCGACGCCCGATGACGACGCCCGGCCGCGACGTATGGATGCCGATGGAGATGGCCCGCGCATAGCGCTCAATAGTTATGCGCGCGATGCCGCTGCGAGGCATCTCCCCGTGGATCATATCCCGAATATCAGCATCCTCATTGATGAAAGCTACGTAATCCCGGCCCTCAGCAAACCACTTGGAGTCCCAATCGCGAATGTACCCCAACCTGAAACCGCGCGGATCAACTTTACGACCCAAGACCAACCTCCTCTACCCTATCCCCCTAGACGACAGACATATCAACCCTGGCCACCGCGCTAGTGGTTGCGGAACGGGTGCATCTTGCGTGTGATCTTGCGGCTCTTGGCCAGCTTTTTCGCGGCCTTGCGCTTGCGCGCGACCGATGGCTTTTCGTAGAAACGTCGCCGCCGCGTCACCGTCAGCACTTGCTCGTGCTGCACCTCTTTGCGGAAACGCCTCATCAACCCCTCTAAAGACTCGTTGCCCCGTCGCTGAACAGTAACCATACTCCCTGCTTCCTTTCTGCTATCGGATTTACCCACGTGCAACCGCGCTGCACCGGACCGGAGGCGTCGGGTATGGCAAAAGAGCCGTCACACAGCCACAAAGCGAGCTCCGGTCCGTGGGACGTCAAAGCGCCGTATGCGTAGGCTCGCGGCGCGAGCCGGCATCGGCGCCTATGGAATAGCAGTAGGATTTCAGAGACAGGGTGCGTCTCCGTTGCGCGGTCCCTCGAGGGATCCCACAACATCCGTAGCCGCGCGTCGGGGATGCGCTGCCAAACGGATCAGCTTGCGCGGCTGAGAGATACCAGCTTTACAAATGCGTACTCACCGGTCCGCCAAACAGCGATCGCTCGTCAGAGCGCGGTGAAGAAACACTGGCGGCCTGGCCGCCACCCATGGAAATCGGTTGTCTCCGAGCGTCCTTGCCTAACCTCCACCATCCCGCCCCACAGAGCATATCTCGCCCTGCGGTGGCGCCTCACGGTCGCGGGATGCCTGAACATCCCATTACTAAGCCTTATTATACACCAAAACGGATATTATGTCCAACGAAGGGTACGAATCGCCAGCCCTTGCCTCGATTGCGTGGCAGTTTGAGAGCGTTTTCCCGCCTCGCGCGCGATGCTCACGCCTCCCGCAAACCAGCAGCTCCCCCTCATACCCCCGCTTGGGCGCCTGCGGGCTCTTCTTGCGCCTTGAACTGCATCTCATAGAGCATGCTATAGAGCCCGCCCTTGGCCAGGAGCTCACTGTGCGTGCCCACCTCGACCACGCGGCCGTGCTCCATCACATAAATGCGGTCCGCACGCCGCACCGTCGAGAGCCGGTGAGCAATGACGATGGACGTCCGCTCCTTGAACATCTCCTCCAGGCCGCGCTGGATCACCAGCTCGGTGTAGGGATCGATGCTGGAGGTGGCCTCGTCCAGGATCAGGATGCGCGGGTTGGCCACCAACGCGCGCGCCAGGCACACGAGTTGACGCTCTCCCATGGAGAGCTTCTCGCCGCGCTCGCGCACCTCGGTGTCGTACCCCGCCTCCATGCGCAGGATGAACTCCGCCGCGCCCACCGACTGGGCCGCGGCCTCTACCTCCTCGTCGGTCGCATCCAACCGGCCGTAGCGGATGTTCTCGCGGATCGTATCGGAGAACAGGAACCCGTCCTGCAGCACCACGCCCAGGTGCCGCCGCAGCGAGTGCATGGTGACATCGCGCAAGTCCCAGCCATCGACGGTGATGCGCCCGTCCCAGACGTCGTACAGCCGCTGCAACAATGAGATGACAGTCGTCTTGCCGGCGCCCGTGGCCCCCACGATGGCGATCATCTCGCCGGGATGGGCCTCCATGCTGATGCCATCCAGCACGGGTTGGCCCTCCTCATAGCCGAAACGAACGTCCTCCAGCCGCACGTGCCCCTCGACGTCCTCCAGCTCGTGGGCGTCGGGGCGATCCACGACCTCTGGTTCAGCGTCCAGCAGCTCAAAGATGCGCTCCGAGGCCGCCATGGCCGCCAACACCTGGTCATACAGCACCGTCAAGCTGCGGATCGGCTGGAAGAACCGGAACAGATACGAGACAAAGGCCACCAACACGCCTACCGTGAGCTCGTCACGCAGAAAGGCCATCCCCCCGAACCAAAGCACCAAGCCCATACCGATGGTGCCGGTGAGGTCGATGGCGGGGAAATAGACGGCCCGCACCGCCGCGGCATCTAGCGTCGCCTGGCGGTTCTCCTCGTTGATGCGGCGGAACGTAGCCAAGTCTTGCTCTTCCTGAGCAAAGGCCTGGATGATCCGCACGCCGGTGACGCCCTCCTGTACGCGAGCCGTCACCCGGGCCACCGTCTCCCGGGTCAGGCGGTAGGCCTGGCCCACCCATCGCCGAAAGACAGCCGTGACCACGTACATCAGCGGCACCACGGCGAAAGCGACGAGCGTCAGCCGCGCGTTCATGCTCAGCATGGCCACCAACACGCCGCCCAGCGTCACCACGATATTGACCAGCGTCACCAGGCCGTTGCTGAGGAGCTCGTTGAGCAGATCGATGTCGTTCGTCATGCGCGAGATGGTGTCGCCCATCTCGCTCCCGTCAAAGAACCGCAGCGAGAGCATCTGCACGTGCTCAAAGACGCGATGCCGCAGATCACGGGTGACGTTCTGGCCCAGCCAATTCGTCACCCAGATCTGAGCGCCCACAGTGACGTGATGCGCGACCACCAGGCCCACATAGAGCGCGATGGTGCGCATTAGGCCAGACATGTCCTTGCCAGCGATATCGCGGTCGATGGCCAGCCGCAGCAGCGCGGGCTGGTAGAGGTCCGTCGCAGTCACGATGATCACCGTGAACATGGAGAGGGCCAGCGCCCAGACGTACGGGCGCATGAACTTGAAGGAGCGCAGCAGCAAGCGCCAGTCGAATTCGCCCTTGTCAGCCGCGGCGTAGCGGAATCCGTGTCGCCAACCGCCCACGCTACACCCCCTCCCCGCCCATCGGACTCGTAGCCGCTACCTCCGCCGCTGCCTCCTCTTGATCCGCTAACTGCGTGTCATAGATGCGCTTGTAGATGCCATTCAAAGCGAGCAGCTCCTCATGGGTGCCCATCTCCACGATGCGCCCCTGGTCCAGCACCACGATACGGTCGGCGTTCTTGACCGTCGAGAGGCGGTGGGCGATGACCACGCTGGTGCGATCCACCATGGTCAGCGCCAGCGCCTGCTGGATCAGATACTCGGTCTCCACGTCCACGCTGGAGGTCGAGTCGTCCATCAGCAGGATGGGCGGGTCCAGCAGCAACGCGCGGGCGATGGTGACCCGCTGGCGCTGTCCACCGGAAAGGGTCACGCCACGCTCGCCCACGTGCGTGTCATAGCCGTCGGGGAAGCTCATAATGAAATCGTGCGCCTGGGCCGCCTTGGCCGCGGCCACAATCTCCTCGCGGCGAGCATCCGGCCGGCCATAGGCGATGTTCTCCGCGATGGTGCCGGCGAACAGGAACGACTCTTGGAAGATGGTCCCAATCTGCGAGCGCAACGAGCGCAACGTCACGTCGCGCACGTCGTGCCCGTCGATGAGTATTCTGCCCTCGGTTACATCATAGAAGCGAGGGATCAGGTTGATAATCGAGGTCTTGCCCGAGCCCGTGGCGCCCATCAGGGCCACCGTCTCGCGCGGCGCGATGGTCAGGGTGCAATCATGGAGCACCTCGGCGCCATTCTGGTAGGCAAAGCTCACGTCCTCAAAGCGGATCTCCCCCCGAATGCGCTCCAGCTCGATAGCGTTGGGCGCTTCCTCGACCTCGCGCGGCGCGTCTAGCACCTCAAAGATACGCCGCGCCGCCGCCGTGGCTCGCTTGAGGCGCACCAGCATGAACCCGACCATGCGGATCGGCCCGGTGAGCATCATCATATAAGCCTGAGAGGCCACCAGCTCGCCCAAGCTCAACCGCCCCGCAATTACCTGCCAGCCACCGTACCAGAGGATGAGCACTGTCCCCAAGCTGGTGAGCACGCCCATAGTCGGCATGAACGTAGAGAAGATGCGCACGACGCTCATCTGCTGGCCAAAGAACTCGTCCAGCTCTCGTCGCAGCTTGCTGATCTCGTATTCCTCGCGCGCAAAGGCTTTCACCACGCGCACGCCGGCCAGGTTCTCCTGGAACTGGGCCGTGACTTTGCCGAACTGCTGGCGCAATCGGTAAAAGCGCGGCCCCAATGTCTCAGAAGCGCGCACGGCCACAAAGGCCAGCGGAGGCGCGATCAGCAGCCCCATGAGCGCCAACTGCCAGCTCATCCGCAGCAACATGAACAGCGCACCGCCAAAGGTAAGCGACATGCTCAACAAGCCGGTGAGCCCAAAGCCCAGGAACCGGCTGATATGCTGCACATCGCTGGTCATCCGTGAGATGAGCTGGCCGGTGCGCGTGCGGTCGTGGTAGCCAAAGGAGTGATGCAGGGTCATCGCGTACAGCTCGTTGCGAATATCTCGCACGGCCGACTGGACGATCACGTCGGTGCTGTAGCGACGGACCATCTCCAGCGCTCCGCCCAGCAAGGTCAGCGCCACCAGCCCCACCACCAACAGCCCCAGCACCGTTGGGCTACCACCGGCCAGGCCGCGGTCAACGACCTCCTGGATCACATAGGGCGGCGCCAGACCCAGCAACGTGGTCACCACCAGCAGCAGTGAGACCTTGATGACCTGCCCACGGTAGCGACCTAGGTACGCCAGTACGCGCCACAGAAGGTGCGTGGCGACCGACTCGAAGCCCTTTTCCAGCTCTGGGTCCCGCTCTTCTTTCTTTTCCGTCATGGCAAGCGCCATCCCGTGATAATGCGCACTTCTATCGGCTCGTCGGTCGGCAGCTCAGAGCCCGCGGCGTCCAGAACGACGCGGACGCGCACATACCGCACGTCGCCATTGCTGCCCCCATCCGCGGCGGGCAGCGCGTTGGCGCCCACCTCGGCCACTCGGCCCTCGTACCAGTTCCCCGAAACCCGCGCGCGCGCCGGTTGCCCTACCGCCACGTCCGCGGCGGCGCCCTCGGGGATCTCGGCCACGATCGCGCCGTCATCATCCACCCGTGCGCGCATGGTATCTACCATCGTCGCGTACCGGACAGCGAATACCGTCAACAGCCCCAACACCACCATGACCAGCACCACGCCCACCCAGGCGGTATCGGCCAGGCGTTCGCGCACCGATCCGTTCGTCGCCGCCTCGCCCAACTCTCCCTCCCCTGCTAGAGCGTCCAGGCCTCAGCCCGTGGCTGCGTCGCCGCCTACCTCTCTAGCCTACCAGAAGACCGCCACAATGCAAGGCAACGAGCGGCCGAGCACGCAGGCAAGGGGTATTGCGGGGGGGCACATGCGAGTGCATCAGCACGCCTGTGATCGCATAACGTCGGCGCCCCTACTACTTGGGCTTACCTTTGCCGTGCAGCGTTGCCTTGACCTGCTCCACCCGTGCCTGAAGGCTTTTCCACCAAGATGGCACGCGGTTCCCCCAGAAATCCTTGGCGCTCAGAATCGGCACTGCTACCGCATAG
>CAZTMY010000039.1:0-13156 GCA_964614895.1 uncultured Anaerolineales bacterium | reverse complement strand
CAGGCAGCGCAACTGGCGGAGCGCTACCAGGACTTCTTGCATCCGCCCCAGGTGACGGTGGAGAGGGGATAGGGAAAAGTAGCCACCCAACGAGGCCAGCCACCAGAGGTAGGCGGCTGGCCTCGTACTGACTTCGGCCCCCGATCAGCAAGGAGCCGGCCCAAGCCGCCATGATGCTTTGCCGGAGCTTGCCGCGAGGCACAGTGAGCGCTTCTTCCTGCTCCTCCCCAGCCCAAAGGAATGGAAGGTCGGTTATCACGCGACCTGCAGGGGCCTCTCGCGCTACCCTTCTAGGCGATGCTGATCGGGGGCGCGCAGGGCCGTATCCACGGCGTCTGGGTGGGGGATCTCGTTGGCAGAGATGCCCAGCTCGCGGAGGCGCTCCGCCGCGGGCACTAGCCGCCGGTCAAAGGAGCCCACGGCGCTGTTGTAGGCGTCCTGGGCGGTGCGCAGCCCGTCGCCCACGCGGGCCAGGTGCTCGGCGAACGCGCTCAGCCGGGCATAGAGCGCTTTGCCTTCCTGGGCGATGTGGCGGGCGTTCTCGCTCATGGCCACCTGCTGCCAGCCATAGCCGACGGCCTTTAGCAGGGCCAGCAGCGTCACCGGCGAAGTGATGAGGACCTGCTGGTTGATAGCATACTCCAGCAGAGAGTCATCGGCGGCAAAGGCGGCGCTGAGGCAAGCCTCGTTGGGGATGAACATGACCACATAGGGCGGCGCGGGGTCGAACTGGGACCAGTACGCCTTGCGCGACAGGTCCTGGACGCGGCTACGCAAGGCTTTGGCGTGGGCCTGGAGCTTGGCGCGGCGGACGGCAGAGTCCTCGGCGGCGGTGGCGTCTAGGTAGGCATCCATGGGGGCCTTGGCGTCTATGGGCAGGGCCCCGCCGTTGGGGAGATAAACCAGCATGTCGGGGCGGGCGCCCTCGACGGTGGGCTGCTCGTCGAAATCCACGTGGTCGGCCAGGCCGGCCAGCTCGACGATGCGCCGGAGCTGGAACTCGCCCCAGCGCCCGCGAATGCCGGGCGAGCGCAGGGCCTGGTTCAACGTGGTGGTGCTGGACCGGAGCTCGCGCTGGGCCTCGTCGAGGGCCTTGAGGTGGGTTTCGAGGCCCTCGTAGGCGCCAGCGCGCTTTTCTTCCAGCTCGCGGATGTTGCGATCCAGCTTGTCCAGGCTCTCGCCCAGGGGCTTGACTAGGTGGCCTAGCTCGGAGGCCGAGCGCTCCAAGAAGGCGTTGGTGGAGGCCTGCAGCGTGCGACCGGCCAGGGCCTCAAAGGTTTCGCTGAGTTGGCTCTGGGCCCGCTCGAGCCAGGCGGTGCGCTCCTGGGCGAGCTGGGCGTCGCGCTGGGCCGCGGCGAGCCGCTGGGCCAGGGGCTGCGCGTGAAAGAGCCACACGGCCCCCGCCCCGACGGCGAGTCCGAGCAGGCCTACAAGAATGATCAACGCCGTATCCATGGGAGCCTCCCTGATGGGTTGCTACGCTAATGCGATGATAGGGCAGGCAGACACCGATGACAAGGGGCATTTGCCCCTAGATGATAACCCCCAGCTCGTTATAGCACTTGATCCAAGGCCCGGCCAGCGCCCGGCCTTGGATCAATCAAGCGTCGCCTTGGGAGCATTGTCCTCGGATGGGGTGGGGCGCGCTCTAGGCCGCCGGTTTGGGCTGGCCCACCGTCTCGTGCACTGACGCCAGCAGGGGCACGCGCACCAGGAGGTCGATGGCTAGGGGCAGCAGCAGGACATACGCTGGCCCCCACGCCTTCCAAATCCACCCGCCTAGGATCGGCGCCGGCAGGGTGAGCAGCCCCGTGAACAAGCCCTGCAGCCCGCTCCAGCGGCCCTGCTTTTCCAGGGGCATGAGCTCGATGCCCATGGCGCCGGTGGCTCCCATGGAGATATTGGCAAAGGTCTGCAGTGCGCCGGCTATCACCAACATGGCTGGGCCCGTAGCAAGGACTAATAGCAGACTCGATAGATACCACAGGGGCGTGACCGCAAAGATCACGCGCTTGCGCCCGATCCGGTCGGCCAGCCGGCCTAGGGGGATACCAAACAGCAGACGCGTTCCCACCATCGCCGTGCCCATCAACCCCAGCAAATACTGATCGGCCCCTTTGATCTCGTGAGCATAGAGTTGGATGAACGGCGCCATCATCGCCATGGGCAACGTGGTCATGCTGGCCACGAGGATCCAGCGTGACGCGTCCCTGCTATGAAACACCTCGCGAAAATCGGCCACAAAGGAGCCCTTCCCGCGCCCCCCCGTGAGCATCTCTCGCACAGGCTCACGGAGCTGCGTCGCCAAAAAGACAAAGATCAGCCCATAGCCCACGAACCGCACATAGTAGAGCGGGCGAATCCCCTCGACGTTCATGCCGCCAAAGATCGTCACCAGGTAGGCCGCCAGCAGCGGCGCGAGTGTCGAGGCCACCGCGCTGACCGTGACGCAGACGTTCTGGGCTGTGAAACGGTCCTTGTTCTCCACCGAGCTGGCGCAGATGACGCTGCAGCCTGTGCCGATGAGCCGCATGGCGACCGACGCCAAGATGGTGGCCGCGATGATGGCGTACCAGCTATGGGCCAGCCCAAAGATCAGCGCGCATCCCGCCATCAGCGCGATGCCCAGCATCTGCAGCGCCTTGATGCCATGCCGATCCGCCAGCCAGCCTACTGGCATCGAGATCAGGCTGCTGATGGCCACGCCGATGCTGCTGACTGTGCCCAGTTGCATCGAGTCGGCGCCCAGGCCGACGGTGTAGATCGAGTTGTACTGCGCCGTGAGGCTCATCAGGAACCCCTGCGACGCCGAGCGGGCAACGGCCACGCGGTAGTTGCGCTTCTGCCGCCGCCAGAAGCCGACGCCACGCTGCACGATCGCGCCAATGGGAGAATTCATCCCTATTCCTCATTTCCCTCCGGCGGCCGCCGGTAGGCAGCTCGCTCTCCACACTGATGGGAGATTCTACTCCTACGAGGATGCAGGGTCCAAGGATCGGAGCAGATGCAGCCGGTACGATCCGCGCCGCAACGACCCTATGGCGCCAACGCCTCCTCGGCCTGGCGCTGGGCTGCGGCCATCGCCACTTGGGGCGCTACATCCTCGCGTGCGATCTGGTCAATGGCCTGGTGCAGGCTGCTCATCAGCGAGGGCATCCCGGGCATGGAGAGCAGGTACTGCCCCGCGCTCAGCGGGATCAGCGTGGTGCGTCCCCAGTAGAGGCCGCCTTCCTGGGTGTAGGCTCGCACGGTGCGAGCTATATCGTCGGGCAGCGTCTGCAGGTAGGATTCGTCGCGGGCCAACGATAGCCGCGCTGGAATGCGCGCGCCCGCGGCCGACGTCTGCTTGGTGAGGTAGCGGATCAGCTCCAGCGCTTCTTCCGGGTGGGCGCAAGACCGCGCGACATAATAGCCCTCCACAAAGGCCATGCCGGTGGGCTCGTCGTCGGCGGGCAGGGGTAGCATGCGAGAACCGCATTCCCACGGGAAGCGGCTGCCGATGCCGCCGCGATCGCCGAACCGCCCGAACCAGAGCCCGCAGGAGCAGGTGCCGGCGGCCTCGGGCAGACCACCGTTGCGGAAAAAGGCCTGCTGGATCCGGGGTGGGTCGCCGACGGCGTCCTCGGCGAACAGGCCGGCGTACCACGATGCCGCCTCGACCGTAGCGGGATCGTCTAGGGTGGGGTGGCTGGGCATGGCCAGGTCATCCATCAGGGAGCCGCCGCGCAGGGCGATCAGCGCCAACGGCCCGGGATCCTGGTACATGTCGGCGCAGAGGCCCTCGATACGCAGGGGAGGCAGTCCGGCCAAGCCCTTGGGCTGGTGCAACAGCTCGGCCGTGGCCGCCAGGTCGTCGGTGGTCCAGGGCACGGGCGCGGCGGGGTCGCCGGTGGTGTTCCAGGTCGCGTCTAGGTCGACCCCCAGCGCATCCGCTACCTCGGCCGTGGCATAGACGACGATGGGGTCGAGCGCCGAGGGCACGCCGATCTGCTGGCCAGCGTAGCTCAGGGCGTCCCAGGCGCCAGGGAAGCTATCCTCGCGAAAAGCGTCCCATTCCTTGCCCAGGCGGCCATCCAGCGGCTGGACCAAGCCCGCCTGCATAAAGAGCCAGCCCTCATCGCCCAGCGGGGTGTTGAGGCTGCGCAGGATATCCAGCTCCTCATTGGCGATAGCGTCGCGCAGCTCGCCCATGATATAGGGCCACGGCGAGAAGGTGACCACCTCGACCGTCACATTGTGATGATCGCGTTGGTAGGCCTCCAGGGCGTCTTGTAGGCCTTTGGCGTCGCCCGGGGGGGCCATCATGCGCAGGACGACGGGCTCGGACTGGAAGCCGAGCGCGTCGCATCCCGCCAAGAGCATCGCCACTATCAGTGCCAGGGCCAGCCCACGTCGCCAGATTCGCCTCGTCATGGTGCGCACCTCCTATCAATATTCTATGCAGGGAGCGGCGCTGGGCAATCGAGGCGCCGCGCCGCGCTGGGCATACCCCTCTGACTTTTAATATCCCTGACGCCGCAGATCCAGCAAGTGCTCGCTGCTACCATCGGCCAGCGCCTGGGCGTGCCGCCTGGGCGATCCACATGACACGCATAGGTGTGGTCTGCTCTCCACCGCTATCCACGCCATATCATACTTCCGCCTGTTTGACGCCCGTCTCACGCCATGCTAGCATGACCAAGATAGCCTGAAAATGTCGTCTGATCCCGCAAGGGAGCGGGAACCTGGTCGCCAGGGCGCACGCCCGTTGGGCCAGATCGCCTCTTTCGGCTGGATCGTCCGGCCGGTGAGTTCCGTCAAGAGGCGTCCATCCACCGCGTTGAAATGCCCCTGGCTCAAACCAGGGGCGTTTTTTGGTGCTGCACGGCCCCAGAGGAAGCGATCGTTTCGTTCGTTGCCCAGCGCGCCCCTACAGGGACGACGGCTGCCAATCCAGCGAGGCTACAGGGCTCCTTGTAGGCATCCGCCGCCTCATTGGACGTAGATCGGCAAAGGAGGATCCGCAGTGACCGCCTGGCACCAACTGGACCACAAAGAGCTCTACGACCAACTGGATTCGTCCCCCGACGGGTTGACCGCCGCGGCTGTCGTTGAACGCCTGGAGCGTTACGGCGGCAACGAGCTGGAGGAGCGCGGCCTGCGCAGCCCTTGGGTGGTGCTGGCTAGCCAATTCACGGAGATTATGGTCATCGTGCTGCTGATCGCGGCTGTGATCTCCTTTGCCATCGGCGAGACCACCGACGCCATCATGATCATGATCATCGTGGTCCTCAACGCGATCCTCGGCTTTACCCAAGAGTACCGCGCCGAACGGGCCATGGCCGCCCTCAAGCAGCTCTCGGTGCCCACCGTGCGCGTGCGCCGCGAGGGCCACGTGCGCGAGGTGGCCGCCACCAACCTGGTGCCCGGCGACATCATCCTGCTCGAGGCTGGCGCCCGCGTCCCCGCCGATGCCCGGGTGACCGAATCGGTCAACCTGCGCGTCGAGGAGGCCGCCCTCACCGGTGAATCTGTCCCCGTGGACAAGATCGATGATCCTCTGGAGGGCGACAACATTCCCCTCGGTGACCGGCGCAACATGGTCTTTATGGGGACGGCCATCACCTACGGCCGCGGGACGGCCATCGTCGTCGAGACTGGCATGCGTACCGAGCTGGGCAAGATCGCCGACATGCTCCAGCAGGTCACTGAGGAAAGGACGCCCCTCCAGCGGCGCATGGCCGAGCTTGGCAAGTGGCTGGCCGTCGGCTCGGCCTTTTTGGTGGCCATCGTCTTTGGCGTGGGCATTTGGCAGGGTGGCGAGGTCCAGGAGATGTTCCTGACCGCCGTCAGCCTGGCCGTGGCCGCCGTGCCTGAGGGACTGCCCGCCGTCGTCACCATCGCGCTGGCCCTGGGCGCCCAGCGCATGGTCAAGCGCAACGCGCTCATCCGCAAGCTCCCCGCCGTCGAGACGCTGGGCTCTGTCACTACCATCTGCTCCGACAAGACCGGCACCCTCACCGAGAACCGTATGACGGTGACTATCCTTGACGTTGCCGGAGCTAGGCTGGATCTGAGCGAGCGGCTGGAGCGCACTGGCGCCAGCCTGGGTCCCAACGAGGAGCCTATCACCGAACCCGATCCCGATATCGCGCTCCTGCTGGCTGGCGCCGCCCTGGCCAACGACGCCACGCTAGAGCTAGCCGCCGACGGCTCGGGGGGCTACCATTCTGTGGGCGACCCCACCGAGGCCGCCCTGGTGGTGGCCGCTGCGCGCCTGGGCCTGTGGAAAGCTGAGATGGAAGAGCTCTTGCCTCGCGTGGCCGAGGTGCCCTTTACCTCCGAGCGCAAGCGCATGACCACCGTGCACCGCGTGGCGCGCAACCCTGTCCAGTCCGAACGCTCGGCCGTGCGCCGCATCCCCGACTGTATCCCCCAGAGTAGCTATGTTGCCTTTACCAAGGGCGCCGTGGATAGCCTGCTTGATATCTGCGACCGCATCTGGAACGAGGGCGCCATCGAACCGATGAACGACGAGTGGCGCGCTCGCATAGAGAGGGCCGATGACGGCCTGGCGGAAGAGGGCATGCGCGTTCTCGGCGTCGCCATGCGCCTTATGGACGCGCTCCCCGCCGAGGAGGACGAGGATGCCCTCGAGACCGACAGCATCTTTGTGGGGCTTGCTGGCATGATCGACCCACCTCGCCTGGAGGTGCGCGAGGCCGTGGCCGAGTGCCGTACCGCCGGCATTCGGCCCGTCATGATTACCGGCGACCACCCGCTCACGGCCTTGCACATCGCCCGCGACCTGGGCATAGCCGAATCGGGCGAGAACGGTCAGGTCATCACCGGGCAGCAGCTCGCCCAAATGTCGGTGGCCGAGCTAGATGACGTGGTGGGCCAAGTGTCGGTCTATGCCCGCGTCAGTCCGGAGCACAAGGTCAAGATCGTCGAGTCCCTCAAGGATCTGGGCCAGATCGTCGCCATGACCGGCGACGGCGTCAACGACGCGCCCGCCCTCAAACGCGCCGATATCGGCGTGGCCATGGGCATTACCGGCACCGACGTCAGCAAAGAGGCGTCGGACATGGTGCTGCTGGACGACAACTTTGCCACCATCGTCCACGCCGTCGAAGAGGGCCGCACAATCTATGAGAACATCCGCAAATTCGTCAAGTACACCATGTCTAGCAACGTGGGCGAGATCCTGGTGATGCTGCTGGCGCCCTTTTTGGGGCTGCCCCTACCGCTGAACGCGCTGCAGATCCTATGGATCAACCTGCTGACCGACGGCCTGCCGGGTTTGGCGCTGGGCATCGAGCCCGCCGCGCCCGATACCATGGATCGGCCGCCCCATCCCCCCAGTGAGAGTGTCATGGCGCGAGGTTTGGGCACCTACATCCTGTGGGTTGGGCCACTGATGGGCTTCCTTGCCCTTTTGCCCGGGCTGCTCAACGGTCGCCTGGGCATCGGTCTTGCCACACATGGCGCCTGGCGCACCGTCGTCTTTACCACCCTCTGCCTAGCACAAATGGGCAACGCGCTGGCGATCCGCTCCGACCGGCTGACCCTGCTGCAACTGGGGATAACCACCAACCCGGCCCTGCTGGGCGCCGTCACGTTGACCTTCCTGCTGCAAGTGGCCGTCATCTATCTGCCCTTCATGCAAAAGATCTTTGGCACCGAGCCCCTCACAGCGCAGCAGTTTCTGTTCAGCCTGGCGCTCAGCGCGGTCGTGATGGTCACTGTCGAGCTGGTCAAGTGGATCCGGCAGCTCCTGGAGCGGCGCGTCGAGGCGGCCTAGCTACATTGCTGCCCCTCTCCCATGCCCATCGCGAAGAGGGGCATGGGTGGTGGGGGTTGCCTCCATCGGCCGGGCGCGCGGTTTATGCATTCCTCTTGACGTCCCGTCGCCGCTATCCTATAGTCCTAGCCATGATTAAGCGATTGCGAAACTACTAACATGCGCGACACTCAACGCTTGGCCCGCTTCTATCAGGCCCTTAGTGACGAGACCCGCCTTCGCCTGATCGCCTTGCTGGTGCGGCAGCGTCCCTGCCATGCCGCCTGCGTCACCCGCCTCTCCCAAGAGCTCGGCACCAGCTTGCCCAACCTCTCCCAGCACCTGCGCGTGCTCAAGGACCTGGGGCTGGTGCACGGCGTGCGGCGCGGCCTGCGCATCCACTACTTTCTCGATGAGGACCGCATGGCCGAGTACCAGGAGCTCGCCCGTGACTTGCTGGGGGGACGCTTTTGATCTGGAGCCTGCACCCGTGGGAAAAGAGAAGGATCATGCGTTACAAGCAGGATTGCCATTGTCAGCATCCTCAAAAGAGGCGCGAGGTCGCCGAGTGCACATCGGAGCAGATCCAAGCGTGCTACGGCGACGCCCCCTAGCATCCCTGCACAGGCAGAGAGATCGGCAACTAGTGCCATCATCGTTGCTCGGCCACCTATACCCCAGAAAGGACCTGGAAACATGCCTGCAATGCTCTCGCCGCTAGCCATCATCAAACTAGTCTTGTGGATCGCCATCGTCATCGTCGGTACGCTATTGCTGCGTCGCCGCGCCGTCACCACCCGCGCCAGGATCGCCTTCCTGTTGGGCGGCACGTTGCTGTTTGGCTTTGTCTTTGGGGTGCTATCTCCCGCTGGCAGCTTGGACCCCAACCCCGTGTTCTCCGTTCGGAGCTTTGTCCGTGGCCTGGTGGGCGCCGGACCGCTTCAGCAAGCACCCCAACAGGCATCGCCCGTGTCCAAGCCCGGAGCCGCTCTGCTGCCCATCGTTGGCATGCTATTGGTGCTTCTGGGCCTGGTGTGGGCCTCTAACAAGTCACTCTGTGGCTGGGGCTGCCCGCTGGGCCTGCTCCAGGATCTGCTCCACCATGTGCCACTGCCCAAGTGGAAGCCGTCCTTTCGCCTTTCCAATACCATCCGCATCGTCGCCTTTGCCGCCCTGGTGGCCGGTCTCGCCATAGCGGGGTTGGATTGGATCAGCGTCATCGACCCGTTCCGCATCTTTCAGCTTGATCTGAGCCTGGCCATCGGCCTGTTTGGCGTGCTCCTCCTGGTGGCTAGCCTGTTCACCTACCGTCCCTGGTGTCAGTTCCTCTGCCCCTTTGGGCTGATGGGTTGGGTGGTGGAACAGTTCAGCCTGCAACGCCCGCGCATCAACCGCGACGCCTGCCGAGATTGCCAGCTATGCGTCAAGGCCTGCCCCGGCCAGGCCATGGCCGATATCTATGCTGGCAAGAAGCTCCACGCCGATTGCTTTGCCTGCGGAGCCTGCCTGAACGTATGCCCGTCCGATGATGCCCTCCAGTGGCGCACGTCATCGTCGCCATCGCAAGAGTAGTGGCCAATGATGTATCTTGTTGCAGCAAGGTGCCTACCAGCTAACTGCGTCTCGCCCGATTAGGGCCGTGAAAGGAGTCCGTCATGACCACCCAGCATGACTCCCCGCGCCGCCAACAGCCGCCAGGCGGCCCGCATCCTAACGGCCGAGGCTCCGCCGCTCAGGCCGGCAAAAAGCCCGGCGCTGGCCCTGGCCAGAAGGGCATGGCGCCCAAGGGGGCACAAGGCCGCCGCGGCACTGGCCCCGGCAAAGGCGGCCCCGGTCGCGGACCCGGCAAGCCCGGGCTCGACGCGCCCGCCTGGCCCATCCTCAAACGCCTGTTGGGCTATATGCGCCCCTATGCAAAGATTGTCTCGGCCGTGGTGGTGGCTGCCCTGCTCACCGCCGCCATCGAGCTGGCGCCGCCCTCCATCGTCCGCCTCACCGTGGACCGCCTGGCCTCCACCGGTCAGCCCAGCGTGGCCTGGCGAGCGGCTGGCTGGTTGGTTCTGCTCTCGCTCTTCCAGGGCGGCATCGATTTCGCGCGACTCTACTTGACGGCCTATATGGGACAGCGCATCGTCTTTGAGATCCGCAACGCCGTCTTTCAGCATCTCAGCCGGCTCTCCTTCTCTTTCTACGACCAGGCCAGCACCGGCGACCTGATGGCGCGCGTCACCGCCGACGCTGACATACTCACCAACTTTTTCGGGCGTGCCGCCACCATCCTGCTCACCAACGTGCTGACGCTGGTCGGTCTGCTCGTGATTCTGGCCACTTGGGATTGGCGCCTGGCCCTGGCCTACGTGCTCATCTCGCCGCTGATCGTCCACGCGCAGCTCACCTACGCCAAGCGCCTGCGACCAGCCTTTGGCATGGTCCGCCGCAAGCTAGCGTCGCTGACCTCCTCGCTCCAAGGGAGCCTGGCCGGTATCCTGGTGGTGAAGCTCTTTGGCCGCGAGCCCTTTGAGGAGCGCCGCATCGACGCCGAGAGCGTCGCCTACCGCGAGGCCAGCATCAACGCCTCGCGTATCAGTGCCCGATGGATGCCCTACGCTCACATTGTCATGGGAATCGCCACTGGCTTGGTCATCTGGGTAGCGGGCCGCGGCGTCATCGAAAACTATATCTCGCTGGGCACGTTGCTCGGGTTCACCACCTATATCCAGATGCTGCTGCGCCCCATCCGCCAGACGGGCATGATGCTCAACGTGGTCATGCAGTCGCTGGCCGCCGCCGAGCGCATCTTCCAGGTGCTGGATACCAAGCCCGAGATTGTGGATGCCCCCCACGCTATCCCCCTCCCCACGGTGGAGGGGCACGTCCGCTACGAGGACGTCTCGTTCGCCTACGAGGCCTCTGGCGTGGACGCCCTCCGCGGCGTTAGCCTCGAGGCCGAGCCTGGCGAGCTGGTCGCCCTGGTGGGGCCGTCTGGGGCCGGCAAGACCACGCTGGTGCACCTCCTGCCCCGCTTCTACGATCCGCAGGAGGGGCGCATCACCATCGACGGCCTAGACATCCGCGAAGTGACGGTGGCCAGCCTCCGCCGCAACGTGGGTATCGCCATGCAGACCGTGTTCCTGTTCGATGCCTCCATCGGGGAGAACATTGCCTTTGGCAACCCCTATGCCACCCACCAAGACATCGAGCGGGCGGCGCGCATCGTCCAACTGGATGATTTCATCCAATCGCTGCCTTTGGGCTATGGCACGCCCGTCGGCGAGCGTGGCGTGCGCCTCTCCGGCGGGCAGAAGCAGCGCATCGCCCTGGCGCGGGTGCTCCTCACCGACCCCCGCATTCTGATCCTGGATGAGCCCACCTCCAGCGTGGATGCCGATACCGAGCGCCACCTCCAAGAGGCGCTCAACCGGGTGCTGGCTAACCGCACCACGTTTGTGATCGCCCACCGGCTGTGGACGGTCCAGCACGCGGACCAGATCCTGGTCCTGCGCGACGGGCAGATCGTCGAGCGAGCTCGCAGCTCATCCAGGCGCTCGGCCCACGAGGCGCTGCTCGAAGCCGGCGGCTTTTACCGGGAGATGTTCGAGCTGCAGTTCCAGGCCGAGTCGCTGGCCACGGAAGGCGCCCCGGCGACACCCGCCCCGATATCCACCGCATCCCGCGAAAGGAGCGCGACATGACCATCCGAGGCGGATTCATGGGCCGGCTCCAGGGCCGGGAGGAGAACTTTCGCCTTGCCGATCTCGATCGCCAGGCGCTGCGGATGCTGTGGGGCTATACTCGGCCATACGCCGGACGCCTCGTCTTGGCCGGGCTGGGCATGCTGGGCGTCACCGCCACCAACCTGGCCATGCCTTACCTGCTCAAGATCGCGGTGGACACCTACATCGCCGCCGGCAACCTGCGCGGCCTGACGGGCATCACCCTGATCTACCTGGCCGTCGTGGGGTTCTCGTGGCTGGCCAGCTACTGGCAGGCCTACCTCTCGTCCTGGGTGGGGCAGCACGTGGTCTATACGGTGCGGCGCGACCTGTTCCGGCATCTGCTGCGCCAGTCCATGCGCTTTTACGAATCCGAGCAGGTAGGCGCGATCGCCTCGCGCCTCACCAACGACGTGGACGCTCTGTCGCAGGTGGCCTCCAGCACGGTGCTGAGCCTGCTCAGCGATGTGCTCTCGTTTGTGGGCATCGTGGTCATCATGCTGACGCTGAGCCCGCGGCTGACGCTGGCGCTGCTAGCCATCGTACCGATCGTCATCCTCAGCATCGGCTACCTGGGCAAGCAGATGCGCCGTGTCTATTGGGACGTTCAGCGCGCCCTGGCCAGCGTCAACGCCGGCGTGGAGCAGGGCGTGGCCGGCATGCGCGTGGTTCAGTCGCTCTCGCGCGAGTCATTCACTATGGAGCAGTTCGAGAGACTGAGCTTGCAGAACATGCGCGCCAACTTGCGCGGGGGCCTGCTGTTCGCCGCCGTGTTCCCCACCATGACCATTACCAACATGCTGGGCATGGCGATGGTGCTGGGCTATGGGGGCTCCATGGTCGCCAAGGGCGTGCTCTCGGTGGGCGCGCTGCTGGCCTTCTTTGGCTACACCTACCGGCTGTTCGGGCCGCTGCGCGAGCTGGGCCTGGTGTATAACACGCTCCAGGCGGCTGCCGCGTCGGTGGATCGCATCGCCGAGTACATGAACATGCAGCCCGATCTGCCCGAGCCCGACGAGCCGCAGCGCCCCGCCACTGGCTTTTGCGGCGCCGTGGCTCTGCACGACGTCACCTTTGGCTACCAGCCCGACGAGCCCGTCCTCCACGACGTGAATCTGGAGATCGCTCCCGGCGAGACTATCGCCCTGGTGGGGGCCACCGGCGCCGGCAAGAGCACCCTCTCCAAGCTCATCGCCCGCCTCTATGACGTCCAAGAGGGTGCCGTGACGCTGGACGGCGTGGACGTCCGCCAGATCCCCCAGGCTGAGCTGCACCGGCTAGTTACCATCGTGCCGCAGGACGTGTTCCTCTTTGACGAGTCTATCGGCGAGAACATCCGCTACGGCGATCCGCAGGCCAGCGACGAGCAGGTCCGCGCTGCAGCCCAGCGCGCTCAGGCGCACGAGTTCATCTCGCGGCTGCCACAAGGGTACCAGAGCCCCGCCGGCGAGCTGGGCGCTATGCTCTCGGGCGGGCAGAAGCAGCTCGTGGCCTTTGCGCGGGCGCTCCTCACGGACCCGCGGGTTCTGATCCTGGATGAGGCCACCGCCAACGTGGACGCCTACACCGAGGCCCAGCTCCAGCGCGCCATGGACGAGATCCGCCAGGGGCGCACGACCATCATCATCGCGCACCGGTTCTCGACCTTGCGCAAGGCGGACCGCATCGTGGTGTTGGAGGA
>CAZTMY010000038.1:0-13261 GCA_964614895.1 uncultured Anaerolineales bacterium | reverse complement strand
CCCGAGCCGGCCACGCCGTACAGCGGCTTGGGCATAAACGTGGCGTACAGCCCATGCTGCTGGGCGATAGCCTTGAGGACGTATTTGAACGTGACCGAGTGATCTGCCGAGCGCAGCGCATCCCCGTAGCGAAAGTCAATCTCGTGTTGAGATGGACCTGCCTCATGGTGGCCCGCCTCGACCTCAATGCCAAACGCCTCCAGCGCGGTGATCATATCCTGGCGCACGAGCATGGCGCGATCGGCAGTGGCGTCAAAGTAGCCGGCCTCGTCGTGACGCCGGGCGACGTCAGGCTCGTTGCGCTCGTTCCGCTCAAAGAGAAAGAACTCTAGCTCAGGCCCAGTCCGGAATTCGTAGCCCAGATTGCGTGCCTCATCCAGCATACGTATGAGGGCCGCGCGCGGAGCGCCCATGAAGAGCTTACCATCGGGCGTGTGAACGTCACAGATGAGACGTGCGGTGGTATGGTGGCCATGAGAGGCGTCGTTGGTGGCGCCGCCGTTCCAAGGGATAATGGCAAAGGTCTCTGGTACGGGAACTAGGAACATGTCGCTCTCGCTGATGCGCGCGAACCCCTCGATGGAGGATCCGTCGAACCAGACGCCCTCCTCAAGGACGCGTGGCAACTGCTGCACGGGGACCGTGACGCTCTTGACCAAGCCGATGATGTCGGTGAACTGAAAGTCGATGAAGCGTACTTGATGCTGTTGGACCTGTTCAAGAATCCAGTCGCGGTCATGGCTGTGGGAAGTCGCTGAAGGCATGGGCGTCGCTGTCATCAAGTTCACTCCTCGGTTGTGCTGCCAGCCGGCTGGATCGCTCTAGCTGATGGTGTGGCGGATGGGCGGCTATCACAAGATACAGGGGTTGTCCGTAGGCAGGCTGGGCGGCTCGCGCCGCTTGAAAGCTGTTCGATGCAGCCGCCGCCAGACCGCGTTCACCACCTCGAGCGAGAAGCCGCGCTCGACGACTTCCGCTGGCGTACGTTCGCATTCAGTGAGAAGGTACAGGATCTGGTCAGCCTGATCGTAGCTAAAGCCTAGTTCGCCCTCGTCGGTCTGTCCCTCCCATAGATCCGCGCTAGGCGACTTGGCGAGGATAGGTTCCGGGGCCCCTAGGTGACGGGCTAGCTGGCGAACTTGGCACTTGTAGAGGTGCCCGATGGGTCGAAAAGCGGCCGCATTGTCGGCATAGAGGGTAAAGTAGCCCAAGAGCATCTCGGTGCGGTTGCTAGCGCCCACTACTAGGGCGCCGTGGGCTTCGGACTGGTCGTACAGCACGGTCATCCGGCAGCGGGCCATGACGTTACCCCGGCGGCGCGTGTCCATGTCGGGATAGGCCTGCGCTATGGCGTCAACCATCGGCGTGATGTCAAAACGGGTTAGCTTGATGCCAAGCTGGTCGGCCAGCAGGCGGGCATCTTGCTCGCTCTTGGGATTGGAGGTGGCGTGGGGCAGAGCCATGCCGATGACGCGATCAGCACCCAAGGCTCGCACACAGAGGAGGCACGTCAGGGCCGAGTCGATGCCGCCAGAGAGCCCCAGAACGACCCGTTGACGACCGGCCCGCGCCAATTGGCGCCGCACAAAGCGAACGATGCGGTCCACCTCGCGTTCGCTTTCGAGCGTTAGAGCTGTCCGAATGCCCATAGCAGGCGGCACGTTGCGCTCCTTCCGAGCGGAGGGGGATGCGCCTACGGCTGCACAGGCAATTGCAGGCATATGCGTACCTAGGCGCAACACTTGCGCAGAGCGCCCCCCTTGGCAAAGGCCCGCGGAGCATGCGGCGTTGGTGGTATCGTTCCCCCTCAAGATCCCTACAATGCTGCGATCTTAGGCTGATGTGCTCATCGCGTCAAGTCAGGTAGCTAGGTGCGGGAAAGCCTGACAGCCTTGGCGACGAGCTGCAAGGTGTGGCGGCCCTGCCAGGAGTTGATGCTGGGCACGTACATGAGGTCGATAGTGTCGCCGATCGCGATCTCGCGCGCGAGGTGGCCCATCCGGAAGGCGATGACGGGCCGATCGACGGTGCCGTCGCTGACGCGAAGCTGCAGGTGCTTGCCCTGGTGGCCAACAGGGTTCAGGCCGCGGACCTGCAATCCGACCGTGGCCAGGACGGCTTCCGGGTTCTCCTCGCCCACGGGCTCGAGCAAAGAGAGCGCCTCGACGGTGGCCTCACTGATCTCGCTGAGGGGCACCAGGGCATCGGCACGATGGTTGGGGACCAGCTTGTGGAGATCGAGCCGCTCGGCGGCGTGGCGAAGCAAACGTTGCTGGAAGGGCTGGATCTGGTCAGCGCTCAAAGTGAACCCGGCCGCTTGCGCGTGGCCTCCGTAGCGCGTCAGCAGGTCGTCACAGGCCTCAAGAGCCTGGGTGATGTGGAACTCGGGGATGCTACGCGCCGAGCCGTGGACGCTTTCGCCATCGGCTCGCATCACCAAGGTAGGACGATAGTAGGTTTCGCACAGTCGGCTGGCGATCAGCCCTACGATCCCTTGGTGATAGTCGGGACCTTGAATGAATAGCAAGGGCGCGTTGGCTTGGTCTCGCGCCGAAAGGGCCGCGGCTTGCGTCTGTGCATCTAGTAGCGTTTTGCGCTCGTCGTTGATAGCGTCCAGTTGCTGGGCGAGCTGGGCAGCCTCCGTGGCGTCTTCCGCGGCGAGCAAGCGGTAGGCGGCATAAGCGGTGTCCAAGCGACCAGCGGCGTTGATGCGCGGCGCCAGACGAAAGGCAATGGCTTGGCTGCCAACCTGCGGCAGGGCTGTTCCGGAGACACGGACGAGCTCGCGCACGCCAACGCGAGGCCCACTGCGGAGGCGCTCCAGGCCAGCTCGAGCCAGGACGCGATTCTCCCCAACCATGGGCACCATGTCGGCCACCGTACCAATGGCCACGAGATCGAGGAACGGGCAAGGGTCTAGGCTCTCCGCTGAGAGACCTGTCTTGCGAGCCGCGGCAAAGAGCGCGTCCACGAGACGGTACGCGACGCCTACGCCGGCGAGGTCCTTGAAGGCATAGTCACAGCCAGGCTGCTTGGGATTGATGATGGTGACGTCAGCCGGGAGCTGACTAGGAACTGAGTGGTGATCGGTGATGATCATGTCCAGGCCGATGGAGCGAGCGTGGGCAACCTCCGCGCGAGAGCGTATGCCGCAATCGACGGTGATGACAAGGTCCGCGCCGTTCTGGGCGAGGTGTTCAAGGGAGTCTGCGTTGAGGCCATAGCCTTCATCAAAGCGGTCGGGGATATAGGGCTCAACATGGTCGGTCAGCATCTGTAGCGCGCAGGTAAGCAACGTGGTGGCGGTTACGCCGTCGGCGTCAAAGTCGCCATACACCACGATGTGCTCATCTCGGGCGATGGCTGTCAGGATGCGTTCGACAGCTTCGGCCACGCCTTTCATGGCAAAGGGGTTCTGGAGAGAGCTGGGCGGATCGAGGAATGCCCGGATGGAGGCTGCGTCGCGGTAGCCCCGGCCATAGAGCACACGCACAAGCACTGGATCGAGGTCGGGAAGGGTCTCGATGAAGGTAGCGGGCGCGATGGGGCGATGCGTCCAGCGTTGTGGTAACACAGCAGCTCCTCCGATGCGTGCGCACGCGGAGGATTATACGCTGGGGGTCCTCCGGGGCAAAGCGTCCTTGGTCGGGCTCGAAGGAGGCCTACGCTCCCTTCGCGCCAAATGGCCGCCTACAGCCAGCTCTGCTTGCGGAGGAACTCGGTCAGGTAGGGCACCTCCACGTACTCGCCGCGCAGTGCCTTGATGCCATAGTAGACAAAGGGCACTACTGGCAGCAAAAAGATGAGCCACAGGATGCAGGCCAAGACGGGGAGGATGAGCGTGATAATCGTGTAGACGATAAACGCCGCGATCTCGAACAGTACGGCGGCTGCAGCCAACCCCAGCGACGTGACCGCATGATGGCGGACGAATTCCTTGTTCTTGGTCTGCTCGCTGAACAGCAGGATCAGCGGTAGGACGATTGGGATGATGAACTGCGAAAAGTAGGACAAGCCACACCACAGCTTGTCGTCGCTACTGGGTTCGATTGGTGGCGCGCCCTGACCCAGACCAAACGGGGTCTCGTTCTGCTCTGTCACCTTGATCTCCTTCTCTCTCCGATGCTCTTGTCATCTTTACGCGCGTTCTCTCACCGGGTTGCGGTGATCGGCACGCGTGATAACGTTGCCTCATTATACACGATATGCTAGAATCTCTGCGAGCGTGAGCGTGAATCTGGGATGAAGGCAATGGTGAAAGCGCTATTCCTGGGTACCCCCGAATACGGCGCTATCGTGCTTGGTGCTCTCGCTGACCGGCACGAGGTAGTAGCCGTCGTGACGCAGCCTGACTGTTACGCGGGGCGGGGACGTCGCAAGCGCGTGGTGCCCCCGGTCAAGCTCGTAGCACAAGAGCGCGGGGTTCCCGTACTGCAGCCCGAGCGGCTCCGGAGCGATGAATCCGTCCTGACTGCTATGGAGCAGGCCGGGGCGGAGGTGTTCGTGCTCGCGGCCTACGGGCAGATACTGCCCAAGCGCGTGCTGGAGATGCCAAGGTATGGCGTCATCGGCGTGCACGCCTCGCTGCTGCCGCGCTGGCGTGGTGCGGCTCCCGTGGAAGCGGCCATTCTGCACGGCGACGAGAAGACGGGCGTTACGTTGATGCTCACGGATGAGGGCTTGGATACTGGCCCCATTATCGCGCAACGGGCCGTCTCCATTGAGCCGCGGGAGACTAGCGCGACGCTCACCATCAAGCTGGCTCACGTGGGGGCCGACCTTTTGCTGGAGACGCTGCCCCGATGGCTGGCTGGGGAGATCACGCCGCGAGCTCAGGATGATGACCGCGCGACGCTGGCGCCCCCTATAGATTGCCGTCAGGGCGAGATCGATTGGTCATTGCCTGCTGTCCTGATCGATCGGCAAGTGCGTGCCTATACGCCCTGGCCCGGTACCTGGACTTGGCTTTCTGGCACAAGGCTCAAGGTGCTGGCAGCCCATCCCGTTCCCTACAAGGGGGACGAGCTCCCTGGCCGCGTGGTGGAATCGGAGGAGGGTTTGGGTATAGTCACGGGTCGAGGGCTCTTGCTCCTGGACCAGGTTCAGCTAGCGGGCAAGCGCGCGATGGGAATCGACGCTTTCGCGCGAGGGCAGCGCGATTTTGTCGGTGCAATGGTGGGCGAGGGCCAGCGATGACGTCTGGGCCGCTGGTGGTCGTTGCGCTCGGTCGTCAGCCCTACGAGACCGTGCATGCGCTGCAGCATCGTCTGGTGGCCGCGCGCAAGCAGGGGGACGTAAGCGATGTGCTCTTGCTGGTCGAGCACGAGCCGGTGATCACCCTGGGGCGTCGTGCCGATCCAGCCAACGTGCTGGCTAGCGCCGCGTCTCTGAGATAGGCTGGCATCGGGGTCGTGAGGATCGAGCGTGGGGGCGACGTCACCTACCACGGGCCTGGGCAGCTTGTGGGTTATCCCATAATCAACTTGGCTTCGTTAGGGATTGGTCCTAGCGACTATATGCACGCCCTGGAAGACGTGATTATTGCCGCGATGGCCGAGTTTGGCATTGTCGGCACTCGGAGGAAGGACCAGATAGGTGTGTGGGTAGGCGGGGACAAGATTTGCGCAATGGGCGTGCGCGTGAGCAAGCGGGTGACCTACCATGGCTTTGCTCTCAACGTGGCTCCCAACATGGCTCACTGGCGCATGATCGTTCCCTGTGGCATTCGGGATGGATTCGTCACCAGCATGGCGGCTGAGCTAGGCCAGGCGCCTCCGATGGCAAAAGTGGCTACCACGGTGGTGACGTGTTTCGCGGATCGTTTTGGCATGACGCCGATGACTCGCTCCTTGAGCGAGCTTGGCATGGAGGCATAGGCTGGCGTTTGTCGGGTCGGCGCCTCGGCGCCCCTGCACTAGGAGTAGTGAGATGACGGATCGCATCGCAGCACTGCAGCAAAGCATCTCGGAGCGTGGGCTGGGCGCGCTGTTTGTTACCGAGCCTGGCAATCGTCGTTATGTGAGCGGGTTCACGGGATCCAACGGCGTGGTAATCGTGGCGCCGGACGCGCTCAGCCTAGCAACCGATTTCCGATACCATGAGCAAGTGCGGCAGCAGGCGCCGCGGTTCACGCTGGTCGATCTGGGCGTGGATCAAGACAAGGAGCTGGCCGCCCATATCAGGGCTCAGGGATTCCAACGTATCGGATTCGACGGGGCGCACGTGACGGTGGACCAGCTTGAACGTTGGCGCAAGGCCATGCCGGGCATCACCTTCGAATCGGCTAGTGGTATGGTCGAGGCATTGCGTCGCGTCAAGGATCCGAGCGAAATCGCGCGCCTCCGCGTGGCTGTGGGGCTTGCGGATGAGGCGATGGCGCATATCATGGACTGGATTCGACCTGGCGTCACCGAGAGAGAGGTAGCGTGGGAGCTCGAGATCTATATGCGAACCCACGGTGCCGAAAAGCTGTCGTTCGATACCATCGTGGGTAGCGGGGTGAACGGGGCAAAGCCTCATGCGGTCGTAAGCGATCGTGTCATCGAGCGTGGGGATCCAGTGGTCATTGATATGGGCGCTCTTCTGGATGGGTACTGCTCTGACCTCACGCGATCGTTCTGCGTTGGTGAGGCAACCGACGCCTACCTGCGCGTGTGGAATCTGGTCCTGGAGGCCCAGACCGCTGCCGAGGAGGCGATCACAGCGGGCATGACGGGCCGCGAGGCTGATGCGATTGCCCGCAAGATCATCTACGATGCGGGTTACGAGGGCAAGTTTGGGCATGGGCTTGGCCATGGCGTCGGGCTTGCTATCCATGAGAGCCCCTACCTTTCGCAGCGTTCCGCGGATACGTTGGCGTCGGGAAACGTCGTCACTGTCGAGCCGGGCGTGTATGATCCCGCTTGGGGCGGAGTTCGCCTTGAGGATGTAGTGGTGGTACGTGAGGATGGGTGCGAGGTGTTGACGCGTGTGCCCAAGGTGCCTGTGGTGCGGGGCTAGCTAGTACTAGCTTGGGACGTGGCGCTCAACGGCGTGGCCGATTAAACTGGGCCAAGGCATGAGAGGGGGCCGAGATGGTAGACGGTCGAGCATCGAGTCGGACGGCAAGGACGTCGCTCATCGCCGCAAGCGGCCTGGCGCTCGGCGTACTGATTGGGCTGGTCCTCGGCTGGTATGCATTCCCAGTTCACTGGTACGACACCGATCCCTCTGACTTGCGGCTACGGCATCAGATGGACTATGTGGCCATGGTAGCGGACTCTTTTGCTCTCAACGGGGACGTAGACCTAGCCCGTGGGCGCCTGGCCGAGCTGATGGATGACGACACAAGCTGGGAGCAAGTCGCCAACTTTGTGGCGCGGGTGGCGGTTGCGCAGCGGGCGGAAGGTAACAACCTGGCGGCAGCGCGGCTAGACGCCTTGGCCAAGGGCGCTGGGCTGCCCGATCCGACGCTACGCGACTATAGGACTCCCGAGGAACGGCGGGGGGGGCAGCGCGTCGGTCTGATCGCCCTTGGGGCCGTGCTGTTCGTGTTCGCTGCAGGGGCCCTCGTCTGGTCGATCGTGCGCTTGCGGAAGACTGCGCCTCAGCGAGTGCGCGGGTCGATCGGCTCACGGGACCGGGAAGCGGCGCCCGCTCTTGCGCAGGAGGTCTCAGATGAGCCGGCGATAGAGTCGCCAGGGGGTCTGGATGAGGCGTCCAAGCCTGTTCGTGTTTCCAGCTCGGACGAGGTGCACTGGGGGACGATCCCGCAGGTGAGCATGGGTGAAGACGCAGTTGACGAGGACCTGGACGTAACCGAGTTGACGACAGACGCTTTGGTGCACGTGCCAGCCCTAGAAGACGAGTCTGGCGGGGCGGGCGGGTTCGCCAAAGAGCCGCTGGCTCCGGAACCCGAGGCCGATGACCTCGACCAGGAGGGAGGACCTGCGGATCAGGTAGAGTTGGACGAGCTCCCGCCCGAGGTCGCGGAGGAGCCGGACACGGATCTGGTTCCGGAGGTGCCTCCGGACGCGTTGGGCGTCTTTCAGGCTGCCTATGAGCAAGGCCTCGACGAGTTCGATTGCTCCTTCACCATCGAGGATGCCGACGGCACCTTTCTAGGTGAGTGTGGGGTGGGTATCAGGGACGTGCTGGATGTCGAGGGTGAGCAACTGGTCGATGCCTTTGAGATTTGGCTATTTGACAAGGCTGATATCCGTACCGTCTCGGCCGTGGTAGCCAGCGAGTACGCCTATGAAGATGAGGTGCTCTATACGCGACTGAGCTCCAAGGGCGATTTGTCGGTAGCAGAGGACGATTTGATACTGACGCTCGAGACCCAGTCCTTGGCGCTCACGGCGACGGTGACAGGTTTCGCCTACGGCGAGGGCGGTCCCGCTGCCAACAGCCACTTTGGTCGATTCGAGGTCGAGCTCGTGGTCGAGCACAACCCTGCGGCGTAGTGATAGTTGCGTCCCAGGCGCGCTGCGACCGCGTAGCGCGCTCTTGCCTTTTGCTGGCCGCATGTGGAGCGTGCCATGCCTAGGCCACGATGGATTGCGCATGTGGATTTGGACGCCTTTTATCCCTCGGTGGAGGAGTTGCTCAATCCTGCGCTGAAGGGCAAGCCCATCATTGTGGGAGGCGACCCAGATTCACGGGGCGTGGTCTCCTCAGCATCCTATGCCGCCCGTGCCTACGGTGTGCGGTCGGCCATGCCCACAGCTCAAGCCCTCCGCCTGTGTCCCCATGCGATCCTTTTGCCAGGTCATCACCGCATATATGCCGAGTACTCGGATAGGGTGATGGGCATCTTGCGCGAGATCACGCCTCTGGTGGAACCGCTGTCCATCGACGAGGCTTTCATGGATGTGACGGGTTGCGAACGGCTGTGGGGGACGCCGCGAGAGATCGGGGCTCTGGTGCGGCGACGCATCAAGAGCGAAGTGGGGCTTGCCGCTTCGGTGGGGGTAGCGACCAGCAAGCTAGTTGCCAAGATTGCCTGTGGCCAAGCCAAGCCGGATGGAATGGCGGTGGTGATGCCTGGTCAGGAGGCCTCCTACCTCGCCCCCCTGCCAGTGCGAGAGTTGTGGGGAGTGGGCGCCGTCACTGCCGAACGCTTGACGGAGCTTGGCATCGAGACGATCGGCGACCTAGCTGCCTCGAGCGATGACTATTTGCAGCGCGTGCTCGGCGACCGCGGTCGCGCATTGCGGCGGGCCGCGATGGGCGTGGATAGTTCGCCCGTAACGAGCGATCAGCGGCGGCAAACCATCAGCCAGGAACGCACCTATGCCGAGGATCTGTCGGATCCCGAGGTCCTTGGTCGTGAGTTGCTGCGTATGAGCGAGAACCTGGCTGCGAGCCTACGGGCGGGCGGCCAGGTTGCCCAAACCGTGCGTATTAAACTGCGCTATCCCGACTTTGCCACGGTGACGCGGCAGATGCGTCTGGAGCGGCCCACGGACCAGGGCCAGCAGATCTTCAAGGCGGCGCAGCAGTTGCTGGATAAACATTGGCGGCGACGGCGCGCACTGCGGCTTCTAGGTGTAGGGGTCAGCGGTCTGCTAGAGGGGGCGGGCTACCAACTGGAGCTCTTTGATGACACGGTCCAGCGGCGCGCTCTCTTGGATCGCGCCGTGGACGAGATCCGGGGACGTTTCGGCCGCGATGCGATCCAACGCGCCTCTCTGGCGCGGTGGGGGAAGGGTTCCGGGGAGAACGGTTCGCCTGACTCTACACCACCCGTGGAACGCGGGCCAGGATCTCGGAAACCACCTCGTAGTTGATGGTGCCCAACTGCTCCGCGACCTGGTCAACGGTGATCCGGTCATCTCCTTGTTCGCCAATCAGGACGACCTGGTCACCTTGGCGCACGCCGGGGATGTGGCTGACATCGATGACTGTCTGGTCCATGCAAACGCGCCCGATAATGGGGGCACGGCGTCCACGCACCAGTACCTCTCGCCACGTGGCGGGCGCCCTGCGAAAGCCATCCGCATAGCCCACAGGGATAATCGCGATGGTTGTCGGGCCCTCGGTGCGATAGGTGCGGCCATAGCTGACATAGTGCCCTGGCGGGAGCTCTTTGACCTGAGCGACCTCGCATTTGAAAGCGAACGCTGGCCGAAAGCCATCGGGGCAGGGGGCGGCCGCGGACGGATCCAGGCCATAGAGGGCGATGCCAACGCGTACCATGTCATAGTGGCTGCGAGGGAGCCGCAGCGTTGCAGCGCTATTGGCGGCGTGGGCTAGCTGTGGACGTAGGCCTTGCTCTTCCAGGTCGTTCAAGACGGCATCAAAGCGGTCGAGCTGCCAGTGGGTATAGGCCAGATCCTCTGCGTCGGCGTCCGACAGGTGAGTAAAGAGCCCCTCCACTTGCAGATGCTGCATGCCAGCCAGGCGCTGAATCAGTGGCAGCGCGTCCGCGGGGAACAGCCCCAGCCGCCCCATGCCTGTATCCACTTTGATGTGCACACGCGCCGTGCGGCCTAGCTCGCGGGCGGCCCGGTTTAGCGCTTCTGCGGTCTCTTGCCCGAACACGGTGGCCCGCAGATTGTGCAAGACGATATCGCGCGATTGCCAGGCCGGACTGTAGCCAAGGATCAGGATCGGGGCGTCGATACCGGCCTCTCGCAGCGCCAGGGCTTCCCCCAGGCAAGCCACGCCCAGCCACTGCACGCCGTTGTTCAAGGCGGTGCGTGCTATTTTCACGGCACCGTGCCCATAGCCATCGGCCTTGAGTACAGCCATGATGCGCACGGTTGGCCCCACGATCTGGCATAGCTGACGGATATTGGCGGCGATAGCGTCGAGATCTATCTCGACCCAGGTCGGGCGGCCCGGGCGCCCTAGGCGCACCTGACGCCAACCGGCGTCCTGACGAGGCAGATGGGCCGCATCTTTTGCCGGGGAAGCGAGCAGCGCACGTGTGACCTGCTCCATGCGGGCAGCGGTGCCCCCTTTGATAAGCACCAGATCGCCCGCTTGGAGCACGCCTCGCAGCAGACGGATGGCATCGTCCGCGCTGTAGGTCACATAGATGCGGTCGGCTGGCAACCCGGCGGAGGCGGCCGCTCGAGCTGCCACGGCAGCCAACTCGCCCTTGGTCATCAACAGATCCGTCTGGGCCGCTGCCGTTTGGCCCACACGGCGATGGGCTATCTCCGCCTCACTGCCTAGATCGCTCATGTCACCCAAGACGGCGATTCTGCGTTCCGCGGGAAGCGCGCCTAGCGTCTCAAGGGCCGCTTGCATCGACTCGGGCGTGGCGGAAAAGCTATCGTCTAGGAGGGTGCAGCCATGGATGCCTGCTAGTGGCCGCATGCGTCCCGGAAGCGGCCCGAAGGATGCCAGCGCCGTCTCGATGGCGTTCCAGGAAACGCCTAGCTCGTGGGCACAAGCGGCGGCCGCGAGGACCGCGTAGGCCTGATGGCGTCCTACCAGGCCTGCGTGCAGCTTGACCCGATCGCCATGGTGGCGCAGGACCAACGAGGTGCCTGCCGAGGAACATCTCACAGACTGCCCCGCATAGTCTGCGTCTGGGCCGAGGCCGTACGTCACCACGCGAGCGCGAGTCTCGCTACCCATATTGGCCACTAGGGGGTCATCGGCGTTCAACACGGCCAAACCGTCGGGAGGCAATCCACGAACGAGCGAGGCCTGCTCCTCGGCCACGTGCTTCAGCGAGCCAAAGAAGCGTAGATGGCTGGACCCCACCCGGGTGATGATGGCATAGGTGGGGCGCGTGATGGCCACCATCTCGCTGATCTCGTTGATGCTATCGGCGGCCATCTCAAGCACGGCATACGTGTGCTGTGGCTCTAGGTAGCCTAGCGCGATGGGCAGTCCGAAACGGCCGTTGTAGCTGCCCGGGCTATGGAACGTGGGCCATGAGGTGGCGAGGAGGGTGGCAAGCACCTCTTTGGTGGTGGTCTTGCCGACACTGCCGGCAATGCCAATGACGCGCATGTCCCTTGCGGCCAGGACGTACCGGGCATAGTCGAGGAGGGCTTGTCGAGTATTCGGCACCCGAACCCAGGTCACGGCGGGGTCAGGCTCTGAGGGTAGGCGTTGGCAGAGCACGCCGGTCGCGCCTCCAGCCAGGGCGGGCTGGATATAGTCGTGGCCGTCGCCGGTCTCGGTGACGACGGCGACAAAGAGCTGGTTCGGCTCGATCAAACGCGAGTCGAAGGCAAAACTGGCAAAGGTAGTATGCGGCGATGTGAGAACGTCGCCGCCGGTCGCCTCCAGGAGATCACGCAAGCGAATCATGCTAGTCTATGCCATCAAACGCGCCTCGCGAACGTGAGCGCTCTGTGCGTTCAATGTCGCGAGGCGTGATTCATCGCGAGTCGTGAATCGTCCCGGCATAGTGCGGCGACCGGCTGTCACGGATAGGTAGGTGTATCTTCCGCTGTCGGGCTAGGCTCCGGCGGCGGATACACGTCCGTCGGAGTCGACGTGGGCGTATAGGTCGGTGTATAGGTCATCGTGGGTGTCGTCGTCAGCGTCGGCGTCTGGGTTAACGTCGGCGTGTACGTCTGCGTGGGCGTCTGGCTCGGCGTCGCCGTCAGAGTGTACGTGGGTGTTTGGGTGCCGGGATACGGCGCTACGGTCGTCTCTGTGGGCGGGTAGGGATACGTCGTCCCAGTCGCCGTCGGCGTCAGGGTCTGAGTTGGCGTCCTTGTGAGTGTCGGCGTGTGGGTGGTCGTGGGCGTGCGTGAAGGTGTAGGCGTCCCCCAGACCACGGTGTTGGTTGGCGTCCAGGCAGACGTGGGCGTGCTGGTAGCCGGGGTCATGAGGGTGCGCCGCGTCGAGGGGCGCACGAGGGTAAAGACCCACTCCTCGCTGTAGGGAGACAGCTCTTCCGTACGGGCGCTGCCCTTGCCGCGGACGACCACGATGCGCCATCGATAGCGGCCTGGCAGCAAGGTGGTGGCGGTGATGCGTCGCCGCGGGTCCTGCACCCAATCATAGACCCGAGGTTGCTCACCGGGCCGATCAGGCCAGATCTGTACCTCGAACCACTCATCCTCGCTGAGGGTGCGTTCCCACACCCACAGCAGCTCAAACACCGAGCCCTGCGCCTGATCCACCGGTGAAAGCAATGCCGGCGCGGTCGGTCCGACCGGCGTAGAGGTCGGAGTAGCGGTTACGGTGGCCGCACGAGGCCGTGACGTGGGTGGAATGGTGCATGTCTTGGTGGGAACGAGGGTGGCTGTGCTCGTGCTTTTCCGAGCTGACGAGACGCGGGTTGGAGCCAGTGGCGTGGGCGTCT
>CAZTMY010000037.1:0-13425 GCA_964614895.1 uncultured Anaerolineales bacterium | reverse complement strand
ACGGCGCCTCCCGAGATGAGTCGGTGCCAGATCCGCTGGCGTGATCTCAAGCTGGACTTTGTGGCGGGAGTTGACGGGCACGAGCTGGTTGCCGACGAGGACGAGTTCGATGCGCTCGATCCCAGTCCGGAGCTGCGCGAGCGCGCTGCAGGGGCGCTGGCGGAACTGCGATCATGGCATCGCGAGCGAGTCGGCCCCTTTGCGGAGGACAGCAACTGTACCAACATGGGAGCCTATGCCTCGTGACCGAATCGGCCGCTTCCCAGGGCCCACGGTATGCTTTGGTGATCCGGTTGCCCCGCGAGCACGAGGTCATGGTCGAGAATGCCTACCTCAGCCTCGCTGGCGTAACCAAGCCCGTGATCAACTACCACGTCACGCTAGTTGGCCCCTTTCGGCTGCGACACGAACCCTTGGAGGCGGTGGAGCATATCATCGCTGACGCTTGCCGACGATGGAAGCCGTTTGATGTGCGTGTTCATGGGGTGAGAGCCTTTGAGACACCGACAGACCACGTCGCCTACCTGGACGTGGTGACGCCCGAACGGGTGGTGGCCCTCCGCGGTTTTCTTCTGAAGCAACTGCTGCCGCTCATTCTGCCAGAGAACGAGCACGTGGGCCAGTTCACCTTGGCCCACTATCATCCTCACGTGACGCTGGGTCTTGGCTTGAGCGATACCCAGCTTTTGGGGATCCTAGCCGCAGCGGAAAAGTGTTCAGTGGACTTGTTGTTCCGTGTGGACTGCGTGTGGCTTATTAGTCAAGCCAGGCCGTCCCCTTGGCGCTGCATTTGCTCCTTCGTTCTGGGCAAGGATGCCCACTCGCCCTACACGCCCCGTACCTGGTAGAGACATCAACCACGCCGGGTCTACGCTCTTTAGTGTGGTGATGGGTGACTAGACACACCCGTCTTCTTCCGTAGTATCCTGAGTTATGGACCAAGCATACGAAGGAGGGGGCGACGGGTGCGAGGCAATCATATCACAGTTGAGCTAGCGTTGCCTTTGGTGTGGATGGCGGACGGGTTCATGCGCGCATATCGCGCCAGTTTCTGGGATTGAGGCACATCCCAACACACTGGCGATAGGAGATCCTGACTGTATCTGGCCAAGAGATCGTTACCAATCTTCGAATCGTTGGCGAGCACGAGATCGGCGCTGATCTGGCCCAAGAGGATGGATGACATGGCCGCGATGCAGCCGGGGCCATAATAGCCTAGTTGCCCCAGGACGGGCAAGGGCGGTTTTTGGTGCATGCCGCGTCTAAAATGGGAACGAAAGGCGTTGTAGAAGTAGATCCATCGATGGCCGCAGGGGAGCGTCTCCCGCTCGTGCTGGATTCGGAGCAGATACGGGCGATACAGCTCCTCATCATCGCTACGATGGCTGCGATCATCGAGACCGCCCTTACCCTCTGTCTCGTAGCGGCGCGGCCACCCTCTGGGGTTGGTGTCTTGACGCCGGTCATCTATAATGTCATGGGGTACGTTTGGTGTCGCCTATGAAAGGAACAAGCACCGATGGCCATCGTCACTAAATCAGGGCTCGTTAGTCCTCCCAAGCGGTATCGTCCCATTCCCTTCTGGTCATGGAACGAGAAGCTATCCGTGACCGAAACTCGTCGCCAGATCGCTCTCATGGACGATGCCGGCATTGGGGGCTACTTTATGCATGCGCGGGGTGGCCTTCAGACTCCCTACATGGGCGACGAGTGGATGGCTAACATCGCCGCCGGCATCGACGAGGCGCGCAGGCGCGGCATGGGCGCCTGGGCCTATGACGAGAATGGCTGGCCAAGCGGATTCGGCGATGGACGCGTGAACGGCCTCGGTGAACGCTACCAGCAAAAGTACCTCCGCTATGAAAGCAGCGACGAGCCGATCACACGCGCTGACGGCAGGACTATCACCAATCTGCCCTCAGCAGACGGCAGGTGGCTGCACTTTTACTATGACGTGAACCCCTTTTACGTGGACACGCTCGATCACGAGGTCACGCGCCTGTTTCTGGAGACGATCTATGACGCCTATGCCGCGCGCTTTGGGGGCGATCTCGGGGAGGCGATGCCGGGGTTCTTTACCGATGAGCCACAAGTCTCTCGTAACGGCATTCCTTGGTCATTGATCTTGCCAGAGGCATACCAGAATGCTTATGAAGAGAACCTCTTGGAGATTCTTCCCGAGCTCTTTTTCGAAACGGGCAACTACCAACGCACACGCTATCGCTTCTGGCACCTCGTACAAGAGCTGTTTGTAACCAGCTATTCCCAGCAGATCTACGATTGGTGTGACAAGCATGGCTGCCGGCTCACCGGCCATATGGTGTTGGAAGAGACATTGCTCAGCCAAGTCACTTCTAATGGTGCTGTGATGCCTCATTACGAGTTCTTTCACATGCCAGGGATGGATTGGCTCGGTCGCCATATCAACCCACCAACGACGCCTTTGCAAGTGGCCTCGGTAGCCCATCAACTCGGCAAGCGGCAGATCCTCAGCGAGACATTTGCCCTTTGTGGATGGAACGTCAGCTTTGAGGAGCTCAAGTGGATGTACGAGTGGCAGTGTGTGCGTGGAGTGACGCAGCTCTGCCAGCATCTGGAGGGGTACTCCCTTCGGGGCATCCGCAAGCGCGACTATCCACCGTCGCTCTTCTTCCAGGAGCCCTGGTGGGACCAATATCGCTTCTTCAATGACTATGTCTCGCGCCTTGGGCTGCTCCTGAGTGAGGGCGATGTGGCTTTTGATGTCCTCGTCCTGCATCCGCAGGCCTCAGCCTGGCTATGCTACGACGACGATGACAATGCCGGAATCCACGAGCTCAACGACGGCTTTATGCGCGTCATCGATACACTAGAAGAACTCCATGTACCGTTCCACCTAGGTGATGAACGCATTTTGAAGCGACACGCTCAAGCCGATGGTGGTCAGCTACATGTAGGCACTCAGACGTACAGCCTGGTCATCGCGCCGCCGATGCGCACGGTCTCCCGTGATACCGTCTCGCTACTGCGAGCATTCGTCAATGGGGGGGGAACGCTCCTGTGGATCGGTGAAGTACCGACGCTCGTGGAGGGCGAGCCATCCGCTGAGCTAGACGATCTCGTACAGGCTGGGACGCATCTTGAGGCGTTTGATCAACTAGGGACCGAGCTCCCCGCATCCATACGGCGCGTCTCGATAGCGGACGGACAAGGTGAGGAGATATCCGCCATCGCTGTCACCCAGCGCGAGTTCGACGCGCTTGGCGATCTGGGACGTTCCACGTTCTACTTTTTGGCGAACAGTGATGCGTATGTCGCTCACGATGCGATGATCCGGCTGCCCGGCCAGGCCGTCGCGCGCGTTGTGCTCGAGGACGGCTCGCTGCAGGCTATCCCCTACGAAACGGGAGACGGGCGAGTTACGATTCATCACCACTTCCCAAAGCGCGGATCGCTGGCTTTGGTCGGCCCCGATGAGCCGAAAGTGCTGACGGATGCGGTAGGGGCAGCAACAGCCGCGGCTCGGCCGTTGCCTGGGCACCTTTTTGAGGGAATGTGGCAGCTCGAGATGCTGGATGACAACGCTCTCACGCTTGATTACTGTGACATCTGGATCGACGGCGAGCTGGAGGCCGAAAACGAGCACATCAGTGTGGTACAGGAACGGTGCTTGGACCGCGGCAAGCCCGTGGCGCTCAAGCTACGTTTTGAGGTGCAGGTGACCGAAGGCTGGGCCCCGCAAGAGCCACTCTATCTCGTGATGGAGCAGCCCCGGGAATCCCAGATCATCATCAATGGCCAGCCAGTAGATCAGACGGATTGTGGCTTCTACCGAGATACCTCTTTCCGCAAGATCGACATCACCGGCCAACTGCGTTCCGGCAGCAACGAGATCATCCTAGAAACGGCGTTCTACCAGAGACCAGAGGTCTATGAGGATCTCAGGAAAGCGCGCATCTTTGAGGCCGAGAAGAACAAGCTGACTTACGACAGCGAGATCGAGGCCATTTATCTCGTGGGGCGATTCGGCGTGCACACGCCCGGCTCGTTCGAGCCATTGCCTCGCCACGCCATGCGCTATGCCGGTCCCTTTGTGATCGGACCAGCGCCAACGGAGGTGGATCCAAGCGACCTGACGCCACAGGGGCTCCCCTTCTTCAACGGGACTGTCCGCCTCATCAAGCAGGTTTCATTGGACGCGGATCAGGTCCACGGCCGGTCGTTCTCATTGGAGGACGTGCAAGGCCACATCGTGCAACTGCTCGTGAACGGTGAATCTGCTGCGCGTTGGTTCTGGCGGCCCTACGTTGCCAATCTGGCCGGCATGTTAGTCCCTGGCGAGAATAGATTCGAGCTCTTGCTGACCGGTGGCTTGCGTAACCTGTTGGGCCCCCACCACCTGGAGGCGGGCGAGAGCTACGCGGTGGCGCCACCCAGCTTTTACAAGGAACCCAGCGTCTTTGGCTGTGCGCCTTGGAACGATGACTACTGCTTTGTGGAGTTTGGTGTGAGATTTCCAGCGGAGTAACGTTTCGCCTGGAGATCAGTGCATAGCAGATAGGGGAGCGGCGCATGGATGCCACCAGCTTGGCCTTACACGACGCGAACTGCACCGTGGGGAGATTCCCCAATCACAGCCGTGGTATCGCTGATATGGAAGGCATGGCCGAGGCGCTAGGCGAGCTTGGCATCACGCGAGCTCTCGTCCGGCATGCCCTCGGCCGCCGCGCCTCTCCAGAAGAGGCCAACACAGTGCTGGCAGAGATGATCGGAGAGGACGAGCGCTGGACGCCGTGCTGGACTCTCAACCCCGCCCAGATGCCCGATGGCCTCGCGGAACTGGGCACAAAAGCCCGCGCTGTATGTCTCTATCCGAAACTGCACGGTTACCCCCTATGTGATTGGATGGTTCAGGAGAGCCTGGCGCCGTTGGCGAGTCGGGGTGTATTGGCGCTGATAGAGCTCGACCAGGTCTCATTGCCTGATGTATATGCGTTCTGTCAGGCGTTCCCTGGATTGCGCGTCGTCGTACTCAATACCGGCTACCGCGTTCCGGGTGCTCTATCACGGCTGCTTGCCACCTGCCCCAACCTCTATATCGAGTTAGCGACCTTGGCTAACTACCGCGGTATCGAGACGCTGGCGCAACGCCACGGCGCGGATCGTCTCTTGTTTGGAACCAACACCCCCCTGTCTGACGGCATCGGCCCCCTAGCGGCCCTCCGTTACGCGGCGGTATCAGAATCCGAGCGAGCGCTGATTGCGGGAGAGAACTTGACCCGTCTGATAGCGGAGGTGCGACCATGAGCCAAGCCAAGGAGCTCTTGATCGAGGGGCAATCCCTGAAGACGCTCGGATATCGCATCATCGACGCACATGCGCACTTGGGCTCCTACGGTGGGTTCGACATCCCCCATGGAGACGCTGATGGCATGGTGCGGAGCATGGATGACCTGGGGATCGATGTCGCTTGCATCAGCTCCCTGACGGCGATCAATGCTGACTATGTGCGGGGCAACGACTTGACAGCGGCGGCCGTCCGTCGCTACCCGGGTCGGTTTCTCGGCTATGCTGTGGCGAATCCGTGGGAAACGGATTGCATCACCACCGAGCTTGCGCGCGCCTTTGACGAACTTGGACTCTCCGCTATCAAGATCCACCCGACGATGTGGGAGCTACCGGTGGATGACGCGCGCTACCAGCCTATCTGGGCGTTTGCTTCTGAACGCAAAGCCCTGATCCTCTCCCATACGTGGGTGGGCGACCGAACTTGCCGACCATCGTTGTTCACCGAGATCGCACAACGCTACCCGGACGTGGCCTTTCTGCTAGGACACAGTGGCGGATCTCGGGAGGGAAATGTCGAAGCCATTGAGGTGGCGGCGGCTTGCCCCAACGTCTATCTGGAGACGTGCTACTCTCAACTGACGCGGGAGCAGTTTGAGCTTCTGGTGCAGGGGGCCGGCAGCGACCGCGTCCTCTTTGGCACCGACATGCCCTTCATCGACGCGGCGTTCACCCTGGCCAGAGTGGCGGGGAGCCATCTGCCCATCGCACAGCGCCGAGCCGTCCTTGGCGAGAACGCCGCGCGACTCCTGGCCACGCACGCACCGAGTGCGGCAATCCTACCCTAGGCCATAGATGGACATCAAGAGCACCTCCCCTGCGAGCGGAGGCGAGCGAGCCAGCAGCGTGACCCCGCCGCTGGCGACGGCGAGCAAGCTCGCGCCAGCTCAAGCAGTCCGCGACGCGATACGACAAGCCAAGATACGCCTCGGGATGCTACCTTACAACGAGCGTGTCCTCTACGCCGAGACGTTCTTTCAGGCTATCCTCGCCAGCGGCGTCATGGCGTTCGTTGGTGTCTATCTGGTACGCCTAGGCGCGCCAAACTGGCTGGTCGGCTTGTACTCCTCCTTGCCCGCCTTGGTGGTGATCGTCACTGCCATGCCCGTGGCGTCCTTTGTGCAGCGCCAGCGCTCGCTGGTCGCGACGGCCAACTGGGGCCGATTCATCTTTCGTGGCATGGTGGGACTGTTTGCCTTGCTCCCTCTACTGTCGGCAAGTACGGCAAGCTATGTGCTGGTGGGGGCCCGCGCCGTTATGGCGCTGCCAGGATCAGTTGCCAATGTGTCACTCACAACGGTCTTGGGCCTTGTGACATCAGCCGACGAGCGTCCAAGAATGCTGAGCTTGCGCCTGGCCATCAACGGTGTGGCAGCTACCATCTTTGGATTTCTCGCCGGGCAGTGGCTGGACTATGCGCGGTACCCGCTGAACTACCAGGTGCTCTTTGTCGCGGGGTTTGTGGCGGGGCTGGTCAGCATCTATTTGCTATCCAAGCTTCGGATGCCAGATCAGATCCCTCCTGCCGACAGCGCTCCTGGGCTGCCGCGGCTTCGGCTCGGGCAGTTGATCGCGCTTATCAAGGACACCCCCGCGTTCCGCGGCTATGCCATAGCATCCCTGATCTTTCGGTTCGGCCTGGCTATGCCCCAGGCGCTGTACACCATCTACCGCGTTCGCACGCTGGGATCATCTGACGCCTGGGTGGCGGTTCTGCTCACCTTGCAGAACGCTATCAGTGTCATGAGCTACTTTGCTCTTGGGAAGCTACTCACCAAGCCGGCATTTCGGAGGAAGCTCTGGCTAAGCTGCTTGGGGACGGCGCTCTATCCGCTGACAACTGGGCTCTCGCGTACGCCGGCAATGTTGCTGGTACCGGCCGTAATTGGCGGCGTGTTTGGCGCTGGCATGAACATCTACCTCACCAACCTGCTTTTCGAGGTCTCCCCGGAGGACAACCGCCCCCCCTTTGTGGCTGCCAACAGCATGTTGGCCAACTTGGCGGCCTTTGTCGCGCCCATGCTCGGCACGGCACTGGCCGACCTGACGACGGTCGTCATAGCGTTCTATGTGATCACGCTCTTCCGCGTTGTCGGCGGGCTTGCCTTCTGGCGGATCATGGTTCACCCTGCGCAACCATCCGGTTGAGCGGCAAAATCACGAGGAGGGGCGCACCCACGGGTGGGCCCCTCCTCGTGCGAAAGCTGCCTTCGCTTGCTAGGCTAACCCCAACCAGTCCTTGACACGCCGCGTCACGGCATCCGTAGTGAATCCCAGCTTCTCTGCCAGTACCGTGTTGGGCGCCGAGTGCCCGAACTCGTCTTGCGTGATGAACAACGCGTTCGGCCCCACAACGTCGCCCCAGCCGAATCGGCAGCCCGCCTCGATGACCACCTTGCGCGAACTGGGCGGCAAGAGGGCTTCACGGAAGCTCGCGTCTTGCGTCATGAACAGGTTACGCGAGGGCATGGAGACCACCCGGGCTGCGACGCCCGCCTCCTTCAAAGCCTTGCCCGCGGCTACTGCGAGCTGCACCTCTGAGCCTGTAGCGATCAGCACCACGTCAGGATCGCCCTCACAATCGCTGAGCGCATAGGCGCCCCGACTGAACGCGTGGGCCGTGAGGGGCTCTTCGCGCTCCAACGGGGGCACGCTCTGGCGTGTGAGGAACATCGCCGTGGGACCCTCGGTGTGCCGCAGCGCATATAGCCATGCTTGCGCTACCTCTGGCCCGTCGGCTGGGCGCAGGTCCACCATACCAGGGATGACGCGTAGCGACGCGATCTGCTCAACGGGCTGGTGTGTGGGGCCATCCTCGCCCACAAGAAAACTGTCATGCGTAAACACATACAGCGCCTGCGCGCCCATCAGGCTTGCCAGGCGGATGGGAGGACGGCAATAGTCGGCAAAGACGAGGAACGTGGCCCCGAAGGGAATCCAGCCGCCGTATAAAGCGATGCCATTCAGGATCGAGCACATGGCATGCTCACGGACGCCAAAGTGAAGGTTCCTGCCGTCGGGCGTATCCGGGCCAAAAGCGGGCGAAACGTCCATCCACGTGGACGTGGAGGGCGCCAAGTCGGCCGAACCGCCGACCACGTACGGGACCAGTTCTGCTACCTTCTGGATGACCTGTCCGCTCATGCGGCGTGTAGCGTTGGGCTTGGTGATGGCATTCAAGAGTTCCTGCTCCAGGCCAGCCGGAAGCTTCTTAGCCAGGGCAGCCCGCCGCTCCTCGGCGAGAGACGGGTTAGCCTTCTCCCAGCGCGCCAAGGTCGCCTTCCACTCATCGTACTCTGCCTGAAGCTCGGCAACACGATCACGCCACAGTGCTCGCACCTTGTCCGGCACATAGAAAGTCGGCTCCAACGGCCAGCCCAGGTTCTCCTTGGTGGCCTTGACCTCATCTGCGCCGAGAGCCGCCCCGTGAACCTTGGCCGAATCGACCATGTTGGGGCTGCCCTTGCCGATGTGCGTTCTTGCCACGATCAATGAGGGCCGGTCTTTCTCAGCCTGAGCCGCTTCGATGGCCTCCGCTGCAGCCTGGCCGTCGTGCCCATCGATGTAGAGCACTTGCCAACCATAGGCCTCGAACCGCTTGCCACGATCCTCGGTAAAGGCGAGCTCGGTGGATCCCTCGATAGAGATCCGATTGTCGTCGTAGAAGTAGATGATGTTGCCCAGTTTGAGATGGCCAGCCAGCGACGCCGCTTCAGAGGCCACGCCCTCCATCAAGTCGCCATCGCTGACGATACCATAGACATAGTGATCTACGATGGTCTCGTCGCTGGTGTTATAGCGTGCGGCAGCCATCTTGGCGGCGATGGCCATGCCAACCCCGTTGGCAAAGCCTTGCCCCAAAGGACCCGTCGTCGTCTCGACGCCGGGCGTCAAGCCGTACTCGGGATGGCCGGGTGTCTTGCTGCCCCATTGACGAAATTCGCGCAGATCATCTAGGGAGAGATCATAGCCGGCTAGGTGCAGCAATGCATAGAGAAGCATCGATCCGTGCCCAGCCGAGAGCACAAACCGATCGCGGTTGGTCCAGTCAGGGTCCTCAGGATTGAAGCGGAGATACTGATACCAGAGGGTAAAGGCATAGTCGGCAGCTCCCATCGGTAGTCCAGGGTGACCACACCCTGCCGCCTCCACGCCGTCCACCGCCAGCATCCTGATGGTGTTCACGGCCAGTTGGCGCTCTTCGCTGCTCAGTGTTTTCGGCATCTTGCTTACTCCTATCATCTGCGCCGTGGGCTCTGGACGCCACGGACTACTTCTCTATCTACTCGGCTATTCTAGGGACAACGGCGCTCTCACACAAACGTCCCCTAGAACGGCCCGCACCTCCAGCAAGGCTTGGGGCGTTGCGCGAGAGTTGCCGTTCGGGGCAGCTTCTCAATGGTACCGGCCAGGTTCTCGCCCGAGCTCGGCGGTGTATCTCGTGCGGGACCCCACGTAGAGGCAATGCGGTTATGCGCTTTGGGTAATACCAGCGGCACATATGCGGACGACGGCCGGGTTTTTGCGGGGCAGGCCGCAGCCAAGCAAAGTCACATCGTAACTGCCACGCAGATTACCTCGATACGATGCCTGCTCTGGGCTGCGTCGGTCGCGGTCGTTCACAAAAGTGATCAAAAGCCCTTGCGAGATGAGAACAATTGTTCTATTCTTGTCCGTGTGCTCTCATCGGTTCTTTCGGAGGATATCTGTGGATCTCGATCTAACCAAGCTCGTCGCCGCAGCCTTGTACCGCATTCAGGATGAACGAAGCTATAGCTTGCGAGGAATGGCTCTCAAGCTACATATCAGCCCTGGACATCTCTCCATGATCTACAGTGGTCAGCGCTCTGTGGGTATAGGATTACTGCTCGCCGCCTTGCGCGAGTTCCCGGAGATTCGCCAGGCTGTTGGAGCCGCGCTTCTACCGCCCAATCCCCGAAAGCCTGGTTGCCAGTAAGCTGCATAGAAGGCCCTCCGCCGTCGATGCGGCGGAGGGCCTTCTGACGCTTGCATTCGCTAGCGCTTGGTTGCCTTCATCAAGGATGCGGCCAATGTTACCTTGACAGCATCGGGCGCCACAAACGGCGCGACGCCCAGCTTCCAGGCTTGCTGCAAGCTTCCGCTGTAGCCAGTCAGCCAGAGCAAGCCGCCAGTGTAGACTGCCGCTAGTCCCGCCAGCCCTGCCACGAGATGCACCAAGAGGCTCTTCCCATAGCGCTCTACAATCAGACCGGCCAATGCGGCGCCCACGGGAAACGCCCAAAGATAGCCTGCCGTTGGCGATATAAACGCCGCCGGGCCACCCAAGCCCGCCGCCGTCAGCGGCGCACCAAGGAGGATCATCTGCAGATACGCCACCTGCGCCAAGAATCCCCCACGGGAGCCTAGAGCGAGGCCACTCAGTAACACCACCAAGACTTGTAATGTCAACGGAACAGGCGTGAACGGCAGCGGGATGGCAACCCGTGCAGAGAGCGCCGTGGCCAACCCAAAGAGCAGCACGGCTGCAATGCGCAGCGCGCGCGTGTGCTCACGTGCGATAACCAATGCGTGCATACATTCCTCCAAACTCATGCCAGATTTGGACAGCATACCATGCTCGATTATAGCTTCCATCGTCGGCGTGGCAACTCGGCGTGCTCTTCCATCTAAAACGTCACCTAGCGGACAGCATGGCCCACGAGAAGTCAGACTCGGAAAAACGTGTGAACAGCAGCGGCTAACAGAAGCGGCCTACGATGGACCACTGGTGTGACTCCCGACGGGGCGCGTCCCCCCGAGACGTGGCCACGCCCGGGTACGTGGAGATGGACGTGGAGCACCACTGCAACCGCTATGCGGGCGGTGAATACGCGCACCCCCCGCATCTTGTGGATGTTACCGGCGGCTGGAGCGGGAACGTGTTGGCCACGTTGCTTCCCAGTTGTCCGATGTACACACCTACACTGCCAAAGCAGGGGACCTGCTCCTCGCTGACGTTTCTACCTGATTGGACATGGGCGGATGCGCGCAACCTCTGGTCAAGGGAGGGTTTCGCGAGTAGACTAGTGCCGGTTTGAAAGCTTATCATGATAAGGAGGAACGGAATGGCCAAAATCGTCTTTATCGGAGCCGGGAGTACCGTCTTTACCCGCAACCTGGTCCGCGATCTGTTGACGTTTGACACCATGCGCGATGCCGAGATCGCGCTGGTCGATATCGATCCACAGCGGCTGGCCTGGTCCCAGCGGGCGTGCGAGCGCATCGTGGCTGAGGGCAATTACCCCGCGCGTATCGTCGCCACCACGGATCGGACGGAGGTGCTCGAGGGTGCGGATGCTGTCATCTGCACTATCCTCTGCGGCGGTGTCGACGTGTGGCGCTACGACATCGAGATCCCCAAGACGTACGGCGTCGACATCAACGTCGGCGACACACGCGGACCAGCGGGCGTCTTCCGTGCCTTGCGCACTATCCCAGAGATGCTCGCCATCTGTCGCGACATGGAGCGATATTGCCCCAGAGCGATCCTGCTGAACTACACCAACCCCATGGCCATGCTCTGCCGTGCCATGCAGCGCGAGAGCAAAATCCAGGTCTCCGGGCTATGCCACAGCGTCCAGGGTACAGCTGCCATGTTGGCTCGCTGGATCGGCGCGCCAGTCGAGGAGATCAGCTATGTTTCCGCGGGCATCAACCACCAATCCTGGTACCTGAAGTACGAGTGGAATGGTGAGGATGCGTATCCCCTGATCCGCGAGGCCTTGAAGCGGCCAGAGATATACAACGAGGAGCAGGTGCGCAACGAGATGTTCCTACATCTCGGCTACTATGTTACTGAATCCAGCGGCCACAATTCTGAGTACAACTGGTGGTTCCGCAAACGACCTGACCTCATCGAGCGCTACTGCACGCATGGCACCGGCTGGAATCCTGGCGAGTACGCCTACATCCTCCGGGAGTACCTACGACGCGAGGATACGTGGGAAACCTCCATCAAGGAATGGGTCGAAAGCCCCGAACCACTTGATCTCAAGCGCGGCCACGAGTACGCGGCATACATCGTCAACGCTTTCCTGGGCGGCGATCCCTTCAAGTTCAACGGCAACGTCCCCAACAAGGGGCTGATCACCAACTTACCCGAGGATGCCTGCGTGGAGGTGCCCGTCTATGCTGACGAGCGGGGGTTCAACGCCATCCACGTGGGCGCTCTGCCACCCCAATGCGCAGCCCTGAACAACGTGAGCATAGCCGCCGAAGAGATGGCCGTCGATGCCTGCCTCACAGGCAACCCCACCGAAGTCTTTTACAGCATCGCGTACGATCCGCTTACGGCATCGGTGCTCTCCCTCTCAGAGATCCGCGCGATGGTCAACGAGATGCTGGCACAAAACGCCGACTATTTGCCCACCTTCAAGCATCTGACGGCCTAGCCGGTCCAGCGGCAATGTAAAGGGGGGACGCGCTGCAAAGCGCGCCCCCCCTCGGAGCTAGATGGTGGCAGGATTTAGAGGGCTTAGCCGTATGCCGCGACCAATGGGCCGGTAGTCGAAGCCAGCCTGAGCCATCGTCTCCGGATCATAGAAGTTGCGTCCATCGATCAGGATGCTTCCTCGCATGGCCTCGCGAATTCGGGGCCAATCCAGGTAACGGAACTCTTCCCACTCGGTGGCTAGCACCAGCGCATCCGCACCCTCTGCCGCTTCGTACGGCGTGTCAACCAAGACGGTGCTGTCCAGAATGGCGGCAGCCGCATCTCGTCCTTGAGGGTCGCAGGCGCGGACCCGGGCACCCTCGTTCTGCAACATCCGGATAACCTCAATGGCGGGCGACTCGCGCACGTCATCGGTGTTGGGCTTGAAGGACAGCCCGAGCACGCCTACCACCTTCTCATTCAGTGTGCCCAAGGCGTCGCGCAACCACCTAACGACACGCCTACGCTGAGCTCGGTTGATGTCCATGACGGCGCGCAAGAGCTGGGGGTGCGTTCCGTGGATCTCTGCCATATGCGCCAAGGCCTTGACGTCCTTGGGGAAGCAGCTCCCGCCCCACCCGAGACCAGCCTGAAGGAAATGGTGCCCGATGCGCTGGTCGCAGCCCATACCATAGGCTACCTCCTTG
>CAZTMY010000036.1:0-13656 GCA_964614895.1 uncultured Anaerolineales bacterium | reverse complement strand
CAGAGCGAGCTCGGGCACAAAATAGAAGCTGTCTACCATCCCGTGTGCCGTTGCTGCTACCAATCCGGCTGCCAGGCCGACCGCGACGATAGAGTCGTTGCGCTTGGCTCGGAGGGTCATGCCCGCCGCGCCGCTGAGGAGCGTCAGCATCGCCACGACTCCTGGTAGCCCCAACCTTGTCCAGGTGGAGAGGAGAAGGTTGTGGGGATGCGACAACCAGGGCTCAACTTGGGCACCAGCCCGGATATAGTCGCCATAGTAGTAGAGGAACCCATCGGGACCAACGCCGAACCAAGGATGATCTGCGATCATGTTAATGGCCGAGTGCCAGAGCTGGATGCGTAGAAAGCCCGTGCCTTGGCTCAGATCCGTCATGGAGGCTAGTCGTTCGGTGCCCAGTAGCGGTATGGCAAGCAGCAGTGCGCCGATAGTTACCGCAACGGCTGCCCATCGCCAGCGCCCACCGCGGAGATAGCCCAGGGTAATCAACCCAAAGGGCAATCCGAGGAGAAGGGCGCCTTTGGAGAAGGTCAGCGCGAGCGCAACGAGCAGGATTGCCGCCACCAGGCCGGAGGCGATGCGCCGCGCGCGAACTTGGTCCCATAAGGCTCCAGCAAGGGCTAATGGGGCCAGCCGCTCTGCCATCAACGCGAGGTTGTTTGGGGATCCATAGAAGCCTAGCGCGCGACGGACGCCTTCCGCCTCAATGACGCCCGTGGCCGCAGGATAGCGAAAAAGTGCATAGATCCCCGTCAGGGCACCGCCCGCAAGCAGAGCAGGCGCCACCATTTGTGCAGTGAGGCGCTCACTGGCTGTTCGGAGGAGATAGTAGAGGAGCGCCGGCTCTAGAAAGCATAGCCGGACCTCTCGCCACGCAACATGTTGGTACTCGGCGAGGCTAGCGGAGAGCACTCCCGCTCCGAGCAGCCCGATAACCCCGAGGTCGGTGATGATTTGCCATCGGGTCTGTGGACAACGCGGCAGTGGGACATGCCTCTCGACGAGGGCATCCCATAGGTATCCCCCCGCTGCCAACAGCACAGCCACTTCGGCTATCGAGAACTGGAAACCTTTCAGCCGCACCGTGATGGGTGCCAGTGGAACGCTCAGTACGGCGGCCAGCAGCGCGTGTTCAGGATCCAGCGCGGCCGCCAGGATGGCGATAGAAGTGCACAGAATAACCACCAGCTCGGCTCTGGCCAGGCTCGCGCCGATCAGGGCGGCTAGGAGCACCAGGGCGCGTATGCTGGAGGGAACCGATCGCCAAGAGTTTTGCGCCAGTCGCCAGGCCTGGCGCCAGCGAAGCGCTTTGAGCTCGTGCCAGAGCAAAGCCACCAGCGCGAGGACCGTCCCGATGCCAAGCGCCAGAGACTTGACGAGGCCCCAGGCTGGCCTCTCGGCGGCCACTTGGAACCCGTCAAGGATCTCTGAAAGCGGTGCTTGGCTCTCGAAACGAGCCTTGTGGGCTTGGAGCGGGACGGATCTCCCGACAGCGAGACGCGTGACGCCGGAGGCCTGTGGCAACGTAATCTCCTGCGCCGTATGCTGGACATCGACACGTGCCGTCAAGGTGTGTGTCACCGTCACGTCCGCGGGAATAAGCCAGAGCCGCGTGCCCCAGAATGCAAGGTCGGTGAGGGCCGGGTTCTGCGTCGGCTGGAGCGCTTGCAGGGAACTGGTAACGCCTGGGTAGACCACGCGTTCATCTTGGTTTAGCAGTTTGGCCAGGATTTCGTATGCAGCCTGCCGCTCACCACTAGGGTTCAGTAAGGCATAGCCCCATAAGGGATCATCGGATGGGACGTCCGGTTGCCAGTGAGCCATAGCGGCCCACGTCATCCAGGGCCATTCCTTCTGGATGCGCTCGATGGCAAGCGCCAGCCGTTGCGTCTGGACGAGAGGCGTATCCGAGCCAGATGGACTGGCTTGGCCTGACCAGTCAGATGGAAGGGCGCACCATCCGCCATCGATGGCCCAGACGGGCTTGGAGGCCAGCCCGCGGCGTTGGAGCTCCTCTCGGAGGAGGATGACCCGCGAGAAGTTGAGGATGTCTTGGTCGACGCGCCGATCGTAGGGTCCACTCCAGAAGCCAAACGCGCGGGCCCCTAACACATCATAGAGAGGAGCTGCGCCAAGGCGGTGCATCTCTTGCAGATATCGCACATCGCTCAAGTTGCGTCCGCCGCTCTCGGTGTTGGGCGCCAGCCCGCCGGCAACCACGAGCGCTCCGGGGTCGGCAGCGCGTATGGCTGCGCTGGCCCTGCGCAGGAGCGCAACATAGCCGGCGGGATCGACGCTACCGTTTCCCCAGTGGGGGTGAATGTTGGGCTGGTCCCAGACCTGGTAGGCGCGCACTATGTGACCGTAGCGCCGGGCTAGGAGACCTATGAAACGCGCGTATGTCGCCGGATCCGCAGGCGGCGCCCACGGATTGTCGCGTTCCCACTCGCGGCGTGCCCACTCGGGGGCGTCGTCCACGTAGATCAGAAGCTGCAGATCCCTCGCGGCAAGCTCTGCGGCGATTTGATCCCATGTGTGCCACTGCAGCTCTCCCTGACGCGGCTCGATCGCCGCCCACGAAATGCGCTGGCGCAGCAAGCCGAAACCGAGCGTCTGGATCTCGTCCAGGGTCGCTGCCAAATCCTCTGGGCGTTCGTAGAGTTGGAGTGACACGTTGATGCCCAGACGGGGGGTCTGGAGCGGGGGGGTCTGAGCACTAGCGCCAGACTCGATGCCACGGCTCTGCCGCCGATAGGCCAGGATGTCATTGGTCGCCAGCCCCGCGATAAGGGTAATGGCCGCTAGTAGGGCGAGCACACGGCCAAGCGCACCTATTTGGCCTTTGATGGATGCCATAGCACCCCCTACTATCGCGTCGGCGGACTAGTTCGCCGACTATACCATAGGGTGCCCAGCGACGGCAAGCTTTTTTGTGCATCTCAATCTGTGGTATAATCGCGCTTGATCTGTATATACCTCCAGGAGGGAATCCTCTGTGGCCAATCTGCTCGCAGGCTTGTTCGGCCAGTTTGCCAAGGGTGTGGGCATCGATCTAGGCACCGCGAATATATTGGTCTTTCTGCAGGGGCAGGGGATTCGCATCCAGGAGCCCTCTGTCGTAGCGGTGGATAAGCGTAGCAAGCAGGTCCTGGCCATTGGTGCGGAGGCAAAGGAGATGGTCGGGCGTACGCCGGCCAGTATCGTCGCCATCCGTCCACTCCGTGACGGCGTCATCTCTGATTTCGATATTACCGAAAAAATGCTCCATTACTTTATCCACAAGGTGTACCCCCGACGTGGTCTGTTCAACAGCCGGCCACGGGTTGTGATAGGCATCCCGAGCGGTGTGACGGAAGTGGAAAAGCGGGCGGTGCACGAGGCAGCTCTCTCTGCGGGGGCACGCTACGCTTACCTCGTGGAAGAGCCGATGGCTGCCGCCATTGGCGCGGGATTGCCGGTGGGAGAGTCTGTAGGCAGCATGGTGATCGATATCGGTGGCGGCACGACCGAGGTAGCGGTCACCTCTCTGGGGGGGATTGTTGTCAGCCGCTCCATTCGGGTGGCGGGTGACGAGATGGACGAAGTGATCATCCAGCACTGCCGCCAGAAGTACAACCTGCTCATCGGCGAGCGTATGGCTGAGCGCACCAAGATCGCTATCGGTTCAGCTTATCCGCTCCCTGAAGAGCAGACAATCACCGTCCGGGGTAGGGACCTCATCACTGGCCTGCCGGAAGCGGTACAGGTGAGTAGCGTGGAGATACGCGACGCTCTGTCGGGACCGCTGGATGTCATCATTGACACCGTGCGCGAGGCGCTGGACGAAACGCCTCCCGAGTTGATGGCCGATCTCATGGAGCAGGGCGTTGTGCTAGCGGGGGGCGGGTCATTGCTGCAAGGCCTGCCGGAGCGACTCTCGGAAGAGACGCGCATGCGCGTCTATCGAGCCGAGGATCCCATGACTTGCGTAGCTAGAGGCGCTGGCGCCATCGCCTCGGATCTCGATCGCTATCATAAGGTCTTGGCGACCTTGCAGCGGGGTTCTGTGAGCAGTTCACGCTCGGTCTAGTGCAAGCGGTGTCGGGCAGGGAGCTCCTGTGAAGACGCAACGTAGCCCCGCGTTAGCCCTCATCACCGTGTTGGGCCTGATACTGGCTTCCCTCGTGCTTGACGCCATCCAGGTGAGTAACCCCATCCGTGACGCGTTTTCCTACCTCGCGGCTCCGGTCCAGTACGGTGTAGCTACAGCAGGGCGAGCCATCCATGAGGTCAGTGAACGTATGCGTACGCGGGACGCGCTTGTTGAGGAAAACCGTTCGCTACGAGAGGAGAATGCGGCACTACGGAACCAGATCGTGCTACTACACGAGGCCGAGATTGAGAACGAATCGCTGAGAAGGCTCTTGGAGTTCAAGCGCGCTGCTCCCAGCCAGAAGTTGCTGGCAGCCGAGGTGATCGGGCGAGATCCGAACAACTTGCTTGACTATATCACCGTGGATCGGGGCCGGGCCGATGGCATTGAGCGCAACATGCCAGTTCTCGCGGCTGATGGACTGGTGGGACGCATCGCTGACGTCACGGAGAACACGGCTACCGTGTTGCTGATCACGGATCCGTCGAGCTCGATCAGCGCTCTGGTGCAGCGCTCTCGGGCAACAGGCGTGGTGGAGGGAGCTTGGGGTCATCGGCTTATGTTGCGCTATCTGACGCAAGACAGCTCGATCGAATGCGGAGATATCGTGATCACATCTGGCTTGGGAGGCAATCTGCCCAAGAGGCTCGTGATCGGCCAGGTCGTCAAGGTGGTATGGTCTGAGGCCGCAATGTTTCAGGAGGCAACGCTGGTCCCGGCTGTGACAGCGTCTGATCTGGAGCGGGTGCTTATTCTGCTGAACTTTGTGCCCATTGACGCCGAGTCTGGCGTCTCGGCCACGGAAGAGTAGGCGAGGCTAGTCATGCTTACTGCACTAGCGATCGCCGGAATTGTTGCTGGCGTGCTGCAGCCAACATGTGCGTTGGGCTGTCGAATTGCCGGCGTTCACCCGGATTTGCTCATGGTGGCAGCGGTGTCATGGTGCCTTTTGCGCGGTAGGAGAGAAGCGCTGGTCTTTGCGGCTTTTGGCGGGCTCGCGGCTGACATGGCGAGTGCAGGGCCTATGGGCCTGTTGACCGTTGCCACGGTGATGGCCACGCTGGCTGCTAGCATTGGCGAAATCAATGTGTTCCGCACCGTTGCGCCTCTTCCCTATGTGACTGTTTTAGCTGCATCGGCCATCTACTACTTTGTCATCGTCGTCGGTGTCTTGCTGATGGGCGAGCCGTTGGCTTTGGGGCGCTTGCTGGCGACGTCGGTGGCGCCAGCGGCTGCGCTGAACCTGGTGTGCATGTTTCCGGCATACTGGCTGGCGCGTAGGGTGTCTGGGGGTCTGGCACCAAGCACGGCAGACTGGAGCTCGTGATGCCCTGGCAACTCAGGAGCCGGTATCTCATTCTACAAGCGCTGCTAGTGTTGGTTTTGGCAGCGATTGCTATGAGGCTGTGGGATATCCAGATCGTGTCCGCCGACCAGTACAAGCGCTCTGCCACGCAGAACCGCACGCGCTTGGTCGCTATACCTGCGCAACGAGGCATTGTGTATGATCGGTATGGGCATCTGTTGGTGCGCAATGTGCCCAGTTTCGCGGTTAGCATCGTGCCGGCAGCTCTTCCCGATGACGAGGGCGAACGCCGCCGTGTGCTGGAGCGCGTATCTGAGCTAACGGGCGTGCCAGTGAGCAACGAGGATCCGCGGGCCGAGCATCTGGGGAGCATCGAGCAGCAGTTGGCCGATCGCGCTCTGGGTCCATACACCCCGGTGCGGGTCGCCCGTAAGGTTGATCGCCAGGCTGCTTTCATACTCAAGGAGGAGCATCTGACACTACCTGGCGTACTGGTGGAGGTGGATCCGCTGCGAGCGTATACAGAGGGGCAGTTGCTCGCCCATGTCTTGGGATACGTAGGCCACATACCGCGCGAGGCGCTGGAGGACTATCTCAGCGATTCAGAGGCCGACTATGCTCCCAGCGACTTGGTGGGGCTAACGGGCATCGAGCTGACGCAGGAAAAGCTTCTGCGAGGCGTCAAGGGGCAGAAGCACATTGAGGTAGATGCCTTCGAACGCGAGGTGAATGTGCTCGCTGTCCGTGAGCCGATCCCAGGGTACAATCTATGGCTAACCATCGACACCAAGCTCCAGGAGGTTGCTACTCGGGCGCTCCGCGAGGGGATGCGCAAGGCAGGCTCCGATGTGGGTGTCCTGGTGGCCATTGATCCACGAACGGGGGAAGTGCTCGCCATGGTGTCACTGCCCTCATACGACGACAACCTGTTTTCTGGGGGCATCTCTTGGGAGGACTATGCTGCGCTGAGCGATGATCCTGCGCTGCCGCTCGTAAATCATGCCATCAGTAGCGTCTACCCTCCTGGCTCTACCTTCAAGGTGGTGACGGGCGCCGCCGCCTTGGCGGAAGGCGTCGTCGACACGCGTACGCAGATAACCTGCCAAGGCAAACTCTACATCCCCAACAAGTATTTTCCAGACGATCCCACGAAGGCGCAGCCATTCAGATGTTGGGCATCGTGGGGGCATGGCCCACTGAATATCTATAGCGCTATCGCTCAGTCGTGCAACATCTACTTTGGCGTTGTCGCCGGGGGCTATGGGTCTTTCGAGGGCTTGGGGATGGATCGTCTTGAGGAGTATGCTCGTGCGTTCGGCTTTGGCGCACCGACCAGGATCGACCTTCCGGGCGAGTCTTCTGGGCTCATACCCAACGATCGCTGGAAGCGCCAGAATTACGGTGAAGTTTGGACGACAGGGGATACGTTCAACGCGGCGATCGGCCAGGGCTATGTGTTGGTGACGCCGCTCCAGCTCCTCGACGCCACAGCTGCCGTGGCTAACGGTGGCACGCTCTACCGTCCGCAGCTTGTGTACCGTGTGGCCGATATCGATGGGAACGTGATAAAGTCCTTTGTGCCGGAGCCGTTGACTAGGCTCGATATCGCTGACGAACACCTGGCCGCTATTCGCTTGGGCATGTATCAGGCTGTGGAGTGGGGCACTGCGACTGGGGCTCGCATCGCCGGCGTGTCCGTGGCCGGGAAGACGGGCTCGGCCGAGTTTGCAATATTCGATGATGAAGGTAACCTCGTCGTGGATGAGGAAGGCTACGCGCCGACGCACGCTTGGTTTACTGCCTTTGCTCCCTACGAGGAACCCGAGATCGCTATGGTTGTGTTGCTGGAGGCAGGTGGTGAGGGGTCGCAGGCCGCCGTGCCCGTGGCCGCTGAGGTGCTGCGATACTACTTTGGCATCCAACCCCCGTTAGAGCCGACAGCGGCTACGAGTGAGGAGGGCATCGTTCCGTGAGCAGCATGGCCATCAAGGGCACGCGTGAGGGTATCACGGTGAGTCTCGGAGACGCGGAGTTGGATCAGTTGCTGGCCGATCTGGGCTTGGAGTTGCAGGCCAAGGCGGGATTCCTTCGTGGTAGTACCGTCACGTTGGATGCAGCCGATCGCGTGCTGAAGCGGGACGAGATCGAGCGCATCCGAGCCGTCCTCGTCGAACACGAGCTGAGTCTCAAGGCGGTCACTACCGAGGATGCCGCGACAGCAGCGGCGGCTGAGGAGCTTGGTTTGCGGGTCACCGCGCCCCTATCTCCACGAGAGGCGCCGTCTACGCCGTCTGCCGCGATGATGGCGTACGCTGGGGTCTCGCGCCAAGCGTCGCCGTTGGAGGGCTCTCGGGGCATCTTGGTCAAGCATGTGGTGCGGTCGGGCAAGATTGTGCGCCATCAAGGACATGTGGTGATCATCGGGGACGTGAATCCGGGCGGGGAGATCATCGCCGGGGGAGATGTGATCGTCTGGGGCTCGTTACGAGGCACGGCCCATGCTGGCGTGGCGGGAGACACCGGCGCTGTGATCTGTGCCTTGGACATGCGACCGCTGCAGTTGCGGATCGGCGAAACGGTGGCGCGGCCAGATGAGCGGGTTGCCCTGGGTACGGGGCCGGAGATGGCACGCATCTTGGACGGTCGCATCGTCGTTGAGCCTTGGTTGGGGAGGTCGTAGCGAGAGCATGGCGACTCGGATCATCACGATCACGTCTGGCAAGGGCGGGGTGGGCAAGACGACGACGACAGCGAATCTTGGGATCGCGCTAGCCGCCCTGGGGCAGCGGGTCGTGGTGATCGACACCGATGTCGGTCTTCGGAATCTTGACCTCCTGCTTGGCTTGCAGAATCGAATCATCTATGACGTCGTCGACGTTGTTGAGGGCACATGCCGTCTGCGGCAGGCGCTGATCCGCGATCGGTTGCAGCCCGAGCTGTACCTTCTGCCGGCGTCGCAGAGCCGGGAAAAGAGTGCCGTGCGCCCCAGCGATTTAGGCCGCGTGTGCGACCAACTGCAAGGCTCTGCGGACTTTGTGCTATTGGATTCGCCGGCTGGGATCGAGCATGGCTTTCGCATGGCCATAGCGCCCGCTGATGAGTTTGTGATCGTCACAACGCCCGATCAGGCTGCTATCCAGGACGCTGATCGGGTACTTGGGATCCTAGAGGAGAGCGCTCGTAGATGCTTGGGTTTGGTGGTGAACCGCGTGCACCCCGACTTGATGAAGCAAGGTCAGATCCCCAGCCCGAAGGAGATCGCTGCCATGCTGGCCGTGCCGCTCATCGGGGCGATTCCCGATGATGATCGTATCATGATCGCAAATAGTCACGGTGAGCCGGTGGCACACGATCTGTCAACGGCTCCAGGCAACGCATTTGAGCGGGTTGCGCGGCGCTTGATGGGCGAAGAGATCCCGATGGCTCCACTGCCCCTTGGTCGGCGCAACTGGTTGCAACGGCTGGGCCTCGCTCGATGAGTGACATCTGGCTTGCCTTGGCTCAAGGTGGCGTCGCATGAGGCGCGCCAACTGGCACGAGTTCGATATCGGGCTCTTGGTGGCGACGCTGATCCTTGTTGCGCTTGGCTTGGCGCTCATCTACAGCGCCTATGATCACGTGGTACTGGACGAGGGGGCGCCGCTTTCTGACTATCTCTCGTGGACGCAAGCTTGGCGGGCGGGTATTGGGTTGCTTGTCCTTTTGCTGGTGACGCTCGTCGATTATCAGGTTCTGTTCATAGCACGTCGCTTTGTGTACCTGGGCGTGTTAGCGCTTCTTCTGGCTACGCTGTTGGCTGGCGAGAGCAGGTTTGGGGCGCAACGCAGCATAGAGATCGCCGGCTTTGTGATTCAGCCTTCGGAGCTGGTCAAGGTGCTGATGATCGTTGTGCTGGCGCATGCGTTGGGCCAGGGCCAGGAGCATTTGGAGTCCGTGCGTCCTTTCTTCGTATCCCTAGTATTGCTCGTCCCGCCCGTGATCCTCGTGTATCAGCAACCTGACTTTGGCACGACGTTCATCATGATTGCCACGTGGGTGGGCATGGTCTTTTTGTCTGGCGTACGTTGGAGACATATTCTCCTAGCTGCTATTGTGGGGGCGGTAGTGGCCCCGGTGGTCTGGTTTCGGCTTGAGAGCTACATGCGTGACCGCGTCATCAACTTTCTAGTCCCGTCTGGTGCCTCACCAGACGAGAGCTATAATGTTCGCCAGGCATTGATCAGCATCGGGAACGGGGGCTGGTGGGGGAGGGGCTATCTGCAGGGCTCTCAGAGCCAGCTCCACTTCTTGAGGGTTCGGCACACGGATTTCATCTTCTCAGTGCTAGCGGAAGAGCTGGGATTCTTGGGCTGTATGGGGTTCCTTACTGTGTATGCATATTTACTCTGGCGCCTACTTGCCATCGCGCAGCAAGCCCCCGACGAGGGAGGCCGGCTCATTGTTTCAGGTGTTGCCGTCATGCTGGCCGTCCAAGCTGTCGTGAACCTGGGCGCGAATGCCAACTTTCTGCCAGTTACGGGCATCCCGCTGCCGCTGGTGAGTTACGGTGGCAGCGCTATGATGACCACGCTTTTTGCCTTGGGCCTTGTCCAAAGCGTGGCTGTGCGGCGTCATCGGGTGGACCCGGACTCTCTAAAACCATTGAAGTCACTAGGAACGCAAAGGAGAAGGACGTGACCGATCGCCCAGTGCGCGTGCGCTTTGCCCCTAGTCCCACAGGTTATCTCCACGTTGGCGGGGCCCGCACGGCTCTATACAACTGGCTGTACGCTCGTCAACATGGCGGGACATTTGTGCTGCGTATCGAGGATACGGATCGTACCCGCTATGTGCCTGATGCGTTGGCCGACCTGCTCGATGGCCTTCGCTGGTTGGGGCTGTGCTGGGACGAAGGTCCCGAGGTCGGTGGGCCGTACGGCCCCTACTACCAGTCTGATAGGCTTGAGCTCTATCGGAAAGCAGCCGAGGACCTAATCGCGAAGGGAGCTGCCTACCGTTGCTACTGTAGCCCAGAGCGCCTTGCGAGGCTACGCGAGCAGCAACGCGCGGCCAAGCAGCATGAGGGATACGATGGTCATTGTCGGCATCTCACACGGAAGCAGGTGGCGGACTATGAGGCGCAAGGGGTTCGCCCGGTGGTTCGACTGGCTGCACCGCAAGATGGTGAAACCACCTTTCACGATCTGTTGCGTGGCCCCATCACGGTTGACAATCGCCAGCTGAACGATTTGATCCTACTGAAGTCAGATGGCTTTCCTACATACAGTCTGGGCGTCGTGGTGGACGACCACTACATGCAGATTAGCCACATCATGCGTGGCGAGGAGTGGATTTCCACCGCTCCGGCTCTTCAGTGTATCTACGATGCTTTTGGGTGGGAGTCGCCGATTCAGGCGCACCTGCCGACTATTTTGGATCCCAGTGGTGAGGGCAAGCTCAGCAAGCGCAAGAAAAGACTCCCCGATGGCCGAGAGACGCTGACTTTTGTGCACGAGTTCAAGCAGGCGGGCTATTTGCCTGAGGCTTTGGTGAATTTCCTAGCCTTGATTGGCTGGTCATACGATGGGCAGACCGAGTTCTTCCGTCGGGACGAGCTGGTCGAGCTATTCGATCTGTCCCGGGTCTCTACGTCCGCGGGGGCATTCTCTTACGACAAGCTCGAGCACATGAACGCGACCTATATTCGACAGTTGGGGACCAACGATCTGGCGGGGCGACTGCTGCAAGTTTTGCGGCGCGAGGGCTTCCCAGCCGATCTTGAATTCGCTCTGAAGACAGTGCCATTGGTGCGGGAGCGTATCAAGACGCTGCCCGAGGTCGTGCGTTGGGTGGACTATGTGTTTGCCGAGCGGCTGCAGTATGAGCCTAGCCTGTTAATCCAGAAAAGGATGGACGCCGAGTCCACCATGGTGGCCCTACATGCTGCTGCGAACTGTTTGCGGTCGGTCAGCCCGTTCGAGGAGGCAAACATCGAGAGCGCCCTCCGAGGCCTGGGCGAGCGCCTAGAGCTCAAGCTGGGGCAGTTGCTAGGATCGATTCGCGTTGCCTGCACGGGCAAGAAAGTAACACCGCCCCTGTTCGGGACCCTGGAGCTTATCGGGCAACAGAAGGTTATACGCCGGCTGGAGGATGCTATCGCCCTTCTGGCTGGCTAGCTAACCGATGAGGCCAGGTATTTGCGTAGGAGGTCTCGGCGTGCTATAATCTCGCGCGCGTTGAGGGATCGTCTAATGGTAGGACAGCTGACTCTGGATCAGCCGGTCGGGGTTCGAGTCCCTGTCCCTCAGCCAGCGGAAAGCGGCCAGATCAAAAAGATCTGGCCGCTTCTACGTTCTCTGGGCTGGTGGTGCCCTACTTTTTCATGCGGCGTTGCATCTTTGCCCAGGTATCCCGCAACGCGATGGTTCGGTTGAACACTAGCTTGTTGTGCGTGTCAGGATCCACGACAAAGTAGCCGAGCCTCTCGAACTGAAACCGATCCCCTGGCATGGCCCCCGCGATGCTTGGCTCGGCATAGGCGTTCGGGATGATCCTCAAGGAGTTGGGGTTTAGATTGGCGGTAAAGTCGCTACCCTCGGGGACGTCTTCTGGATCCGGGACAGCAAAAAGCCTGTCATAGAGCCGGACTTCGATCTCAATGGCGTGCTTTGCAGAAACCCAGTGTAGCGTACCTCGCACCTTGCGTCCGTCGGGTGCATCTCCCCCGCGCGTGGCGGGGTCATATGTGCAACGCAAGGTTGTCACCTCGCCCGTCTCGGGGTCCTTCTCCACGCCAGTGCAGGTGACAAAGTAGGCATAGCGCAATCGTACCTCACGCCCCGGGGCGAGCCGGTAGAACTTGCGCGGAGGATCCTCCATAAAGTCGTCACGCTCGATGTAGAGCTCGCGAGAGAAAGGCACCATGCGCGTGCCCTGTCCCGCATTTTCTGGATTATTGATGGCCTCTAGCTCCTCTTCTCGGCCTTTGGGATAATTCTCGATAATCACCTTCAGCGGGTTCAGCACGGCCATGCGGCGTTCGACACGCTGGTTGAGGTCTTGTCGGATATGATGCTCGAGCAGGGCAATATCCACGACGCTGTTGCTCTTGGCAACGCCGACATCGCCTATGAACGCACGGATCGCTTCAGGCGTATACCCACGGCGGCGCAATCCTGCCAAGGTGGGCAGGCGGGGATCATCCCACCCGGACACGTGTCCCTGTTCGACGAGCAGGCGCAGCTTGCGCTTGCTGAGCACGGTGTAGTTGAGGATGAGCCGCGCGAACTCGATCTGGCGCGGATGGTAGATCTCCAGCTCATCCAGAAACCAGTCGTACAATGGACGATGCTGCTCATAGTCGATGTCGCAGAGCGAATGGGTGATGCCCTCGATCGAGTCGCTCTGCCCATGGGCAAAGTCATACATCGGATAGATGCACCACGCATCGCCAGTGCGGTGGTGGGTCGCGTGCAGGATCCGATACATAATGGGATCGCGTAGGTTGATGTTGGGCGACGCCATGTCGATCTTGGCACGCAACGTGCGGCTCCCGTCGGGGAACTCGCCGGCGCGCATACGACGGAAGAGGTCAAGATTCTCTTCAGCGGTGCGATCGCGATAGGGGCTATTGCGGCCTGGCTCGGTCAGCGTGCCGCGATATGCCCGTACCTCATCAGGGCTCAGATCACAGACGTATGCTTTGCCCTTCAGGATCAAGCGCTCGGCAAAGTCATACAGTTGCTCGAAGTAATCTGAGGCATAGAACTCGCGGTCGCCCCAGTCAAAGCCGAGCCAGTGGATGTCATCCTTGATGCCTTTGACGTACTCGGTCTCTTCTTTTACGGGGTTGGTGTCATCGAATCGGAGGTTGCAAAGGCCGTTGAACTCGTTGGCTACGCCAAAGTTCAGGCATATGGCCTTGGCATGGCCGATGTGGAGATACCCGTTGGGCTCGGGCGGAAACCGCGTATGCACGCGTCCGCCGAAGCGACCGCTGCGCGTGTCCTCTGCGATGGCCTCCCGGATAAAGTCGGTGGCGCTGGCATCGCGCTCGGAGGTCCTGTTGTCTGGGGCAAGGTCTTCGGGCACGTTGTCCTCCTCCCACTGCATCGCCGCGTCGGACCAGTTCGACGCTAGGAACCGTTCCCCCATCATAGCGCAGTGGCCGAGAGCTCGCAACTGAGCTTCCTTGCTGCGCCAAGAGATCGTTACCAGGTGTTAGGCGCGATAGTGGCCA
>CAZTMY010000035.1:0-13871 GCA_964614895.1 uncultured Anaerolineales bacterium | reverse complement strand
TGCTCGATCTCGCGGGCACCGTCGTCGAGGGCGACCTGAAACCGTCCGTGGATGCGCCAACACACCTGTTCATCTATCGCAACCGGCCTGACATCATGAGCGTTACGCACACCCATTCGACCTTTGCCACCGCCTTTGCTGCGGCGGGCCAGCCTATTCCTGCTTACCTCACGGCCATCGCGGATGAGTTTGGTGGCCCCATTCCCCTCGGCGCCTATGCCCAAATTGGTGGAGAGGAGATCGGGCAAGAGATCATCCGTGTCATCGGTGACAGCCCGGCGATCCTCATGAAGAACCACGGCGTGTTCACCGTCGGAGCCAACGTCATGGCAGCCGTCAAGGCCGCTGTGATGACAGAGGACGTCGCCCGAACCGTCTACTATGCGCTCCAGCTTGGCCAACCTGAGGAGATCCCGCCTGAAGAGGTAGCACGTGCGCATCGCCGCTATATTGAAAAGTACGGGCAATAGCTACCAGAGAGGCCGCCATGAATACCAAACCTAGCGACATCCGCCGAGTGAAACCACGTGACACCGTTCAGATCACCCTAGATGGAGGCGACGCGTACGAAGGTCCCCGGAACACACCTCTCTACCAATTCGCACGAGCCAGCCACCCCGACCCTGAGCTACCTATCGTCGCGGCTATCGTTGAAGGCAGGCTCACGGAACTCTCCGAACCCGTGACAAAGGACTGTCACGTGCATTGGCTCGATATCGCGCATCCCGATGGCATTCGCATCTACCGCCGTTCGCTATGCTTTGTTCTCATCGCGGCGGCCAAACAGCTCTTCCCGGAGGCGCGCATTATCATCGATCACGCAGTGCCCCTCGGTGGCTTTTTCTGCCAGGTTCGGCAGCGCCAACCCTTCAGCGCGGATGAGCTGCAAGCCATCGAGGATCGGATGCGCGAGATCATCGCGCGAGATGAGCCCATAATCAGCCAACGCATGCCATTGCATCAGGTACAAACCATCTTTGAGGAGCAAGGCTACGACGATAAAGTGCGTCTCCTTCAGTACCGCGGCAAGAACGAGCTGACAGTGTATCGCCTCGCGGATATCTATGACTATTTCTATGGCTATATGATGGCAAGTACCGGCGCGCTCCGTTGGTTTAGCCTACAGCCATATGCGCCGGGCTTTATCCTTCGCGTGCCACAGGAAGCCGCGCCTACCGTCGTGCCGCCGCAGCGTGACCGATCGCAGCTCATGCAGGTGTTTGCCGAGTACGGGCGCTGGCTGAGCATTCTCGGCATACAGAACATCCCCTCGCTCAACGAGGCCGTGGACCGAGACGACATACTGGAGATAATCCTCGTCTCCGAGGCGCTGCATGAAGCGCACATTGCCACCATCGCCCAGCGCATCGTCTCGCAGGACCCCATTCCGCGCGTGGTTCTGATCGCCGGGCCCTCATCGTCGGGCAAGACCACGTTTGCCAGACGGTTGGCTATCCAGCTCAAGGTCAAGGGGAAATCATGCTTTGCCCTGGGGTTGGACGACTATTTCGTGGATCGCATCGAGACACCGCTGGATGAGAACGGCGAGTATGACTTTGAGACCCTTGAGGCCGTGAATGTACCTCTCTTCAATCGGCACCTGATGTCATTGCTCCAAGGCGAACCTACAGCCCTAGCACACTATGACTTTGCCACGGGCACGAGCACCGTCGGTCCCGAGGTGCAGCTTCCGCAAGATGCTATCCTCCTCGTCGAGGGGATCCATGGGCTGAACCCGCAGCTACTCACAGAGGTGCCACCCTCATGGGCCTACCGCATCTACGTCTCGGCCCTCACCCAGCTCAACATCGACGATCACAACCGCGTACCTACGACAGACACACGCCTGTTGCGACGCATCGTCCGCGATGCCCAAAGCCGCGGCTATGATGCCCAAGAGACCATCGAACGGTGGCAAAGCGTGCGGCGAGGCGAGATGCGGCACATCTTCCCGTTCCAGGAAAACGCTGACGCCACGTTCAACTCGGCACTAGTGTACGAACTGGCCGTGCTCAAGCCGTTCGCGGAACCTCTGCTGCTGCGCGTCCCGCGAGACACGCCCGCCGCCATTGAAGCACGCAGGCTTCTAGCTTTCCTGGAATGGGTACGGCCATGCCCCGTGGAGCTTGTGCCCAACAATTCACTACTGCGGGAGTTCGTGGGGGGATCAATACTGCAAGGATTCCAGCTCTGACGGACGGCGTCGCTCGTGGTTAGCCTATCATGCCCATGTGGGCATCAAGCCCAACACTTGCATGGATGAACGACAGCGAGATGGCTGCGAGCGCAGCCCTGAGCCGATGCATGGTGCCGCGCGGCACCACCAAGAGCTCACCCTCGTCCAACGCCAGCTTGCCCATGCTCGTTTCGACGGTAAGCACCCCTTCCTCCACGTAAAGCAGTTCATCGTGCGCCTCGTGGAGGTGCCATGGGGTGCGATCCTGAATCCATGTGAGGCGCAGCGACATGTCATCCACGTGCACCAAATGGCGGGGCACCAGCGGCGTCTCCAAGCATCGCGCTTCGGCCTCGATGGTCCATTTAGGTAGCGTTGTGGTGTTGCTGGGCGCCGAGATGCGGCCGTGCCCGTTGCTTCTCTCGGGCTCACCCTGAGCGCGGAAGAACATCACCACCGTGCGCCCCTGCCCCAGTGAGGCGGATACGTGGGACACGCCACGCGGCACCACAGCCGTCTCGCGCTCGTGCAAAGTGGCCTCACCCCATTCGGTCGAGAGCGCCATCATGCCTGTATGAACGTAGAACAGCTCATCCTGCGTATGATGCCGATGCTTAGCAACGGCCCCCTCGCACAAGTAGAGGTAAACCCCAAAATGATCCACACGTGCGATGTGGACCATCTCAAAAGGCCGAGTTAAGCTCTCCGCGACAGCACTAACGTCGATCTTGTAGAGAATCATCTGCACTCACTTGAGGTTATCTGAAGCGACCCCGAGTCTACCATGTCTCAGCGAATAGGTCCAAAGCCGAGCCTAGACCTCGGCACCTAGCGTGTCCGCCTTGTACACGATCCGGCCACCCACAATGGTTGCGAGCACGCGATCTGCGCCGTCCCACACCACCAGATCAGCATCCATGCCCTCGGCGATGTCGCCCTTGCTACTCTCCAACCCTAGTACACGTGCGGGCACTGCAGAGCCAAGCCTGCACGCCTCCGCCAGCGAGAAATCCATGACATCTTTCACATTGCGCACGGCCTGGTCCATGGTGAGCACGCTCCCCGCTAGCCTGCCATCGTGCAGCCTTGCGCTTCCGTTCGCCACCACAACAGGTACCCCCCCGAGGGAGTACTCGCCATCCGGCAAGCCCGTCCCGCGCATAGAATCGGTCACCAACGCAACACCATCTAGGCCCTTAGCCCGCAACGCTAGGCGCAAGACGGCGGGATGAACGTGCACCAGATCTGCGATGAGCTCGCAGGTGAGGCCGTCCAGCGTCAGCGCCGCGCCTACCGGCCCCGGCTTGCGATGGTGTAACGGTGTCATAGCGTTAAAGAGATGGGTCACCAGCGTGGCGCCAGCTTCTGCAGCAGCCACCATCTGATCATAGCTCGCCACCGTGTGTCCCAGAGCCACCACCACATCCGCCTGGGTTAGCCGCTCGATGGCCTCCCTAGCGCCCGCGAGCTCAGGAGCCACAACTACCACGCGCGCGGCGCCGCTTTCCAGGATGGCCTCCACCTCTCGGGGCGTCGGTTCGCGCAGCGAAGCATGCTCGTGAGCACCTGCTCGCGATGGGCTGAGGAATGGTCCCTCCACGTAGGCGCCAAGCAGGTTCGCACCGCCGAGATCATCTCCCACGTGAGCCCCGATATTCGCCAGCGCTGATAGAATCGCACGCTCCGGGCTGCTCATCGTAGCAGCCAGAAACGCCGTCACACCATGCCGCGCAGCAAACCGCGCCATGCCCTCAAGGGCGACGGGCGTAGCGTCCATCGCGTCGTGCCCGTCAGCCCCATGTGTATGGAGATCAATGAGCCCAGGGGCTAGGGTTGCTCCCTGCAAATCCAACCAGTGACGTGCCTTCATGTCCTGGGATGGGTGCCCCTCACGCAAGCAAACGATGCGCCCCTCACCTACTCCGACGTGCCCAACCGCGAGAACCCCTTGCTGCGTCAGGACCTGCCCATTCCACAAGAGAAGATCGAGCATCTCATCCTCCTTGCCTGCCTGCTCCGCGCCAAGAAGATGGCCCCGAGGGATGCCCCTCGGGGCCATGAACGGCAGAGAGCGCCATAGAAGCGACTATTCCGCCATTTCTAGGAGATCCAGCCATCTGGCATACGCCTCATCCCAAGGTGAAGAATCACCAGGCTCGTAGGTTGCCAGTTCGAACGAATTGCGTACCACTTTGCGCGCCTGCGAGAGGCTACCGATGTGTCCGCGCGCCATGGCCTGCATCAGCACATTACCGGCAGCAGTCGCCTCCACGGGACCCGCCACCACCTCGCGCTGGGTGGCATCAGCGGCAAACTGACAGAGCAACTCGTTCTGGATACCGCCGCCAACGATATGGATGCGGTTCAAGGGTCGCCCCAGCATCAGCTCGAGTTTCTCCAGCGTCCAACGATAGCGCAGGGCCAAGCTCTCCAGAGCAGATCGAACCACCGCCCCCTTGGACTCGGGTGGATTCTGGCCGGTACGTTGGCAGTAGGCCCGAATCCGACTGGGCATGTCCCCTGGCCTCAAAAAGTCGGGGCAGTCAGGATCCACCAGCGGACCGAATGGCTCCGCTTTGGCTGCCATCGCCGTGATCTCGTCATAGCCAAGTTCCTCGCCCTCTTGTGCCCAAGTGGCGCGGCACTGCTGCACAAGCCAAAGCCCCATGATGTTCTTGAGAAAACGGAAAGTGCCGCAAACCCCTCCTTCATTGGTAAAGTTGTAGGCCAGGCTTTCCTCGGTGATAATCGGCTCTTTGGTCTCGATGCCCATGAGCGACCAAGTACCCGAACTGATATAGGCAAAGTCATCAGCCGTGGCGGGAACCGCAGCCACAGCAGAGCCCGTGTCATGACAGGCTGGTGCGATGACCGGCACGCCGTGCAGCCCAGTCTCCTCCGCGATACCATGATAGAGCTCGCCGACAACCGTCCCCGGCTGCACAACAGGCGGGAAGATATGTGTCGGCAAGGAGAGCCGTGCGAGGAGATCCGTCGCCCACGCCTCCCGGCGAGGATCCCAGAACTGCGTCGTCGTGGCATCAGAGAACTCGCAGCGCTTGATACCCGTGAGCCAGTAGTTGAACAGATCCGGGATCATCAAGAAGGTCTCAGCCAGATCAAGCACCGGGTCTCCGGCCATCCGCATGGCAAACAGTTGGTAGAGCGTGTTGATCTCCATGAACTGGATGCCGGTCTGCTCAAAGATTTCGTGGCGAGGCACGCGGGCAAAGACGGCGTCAAACATGCCCGCTGTGCGCGGATCACGGTAGTTGTAAGGCATGGAGAGCAGGCGGCCATCGTGATCTAGCAGGGCATAGTCCACGCCCCACGTGTCCAAACCTATGCCGTCCAACGATGATCCGTACGCCTGCACGTAGGCACCCAAGCCGTGCAGCATCTCGGCATACAGACGAGGCGTATCCCAGTAGAGGCTATCGAACACGCGAATGGGGCCGTTGGGGAAGCGATGGATCGTCTGAAGATCGATTCGCGTCCCGTCAAAGCTTCCGACGATGGCGCGGCCACTCTCGGCACCCAGATCAAAGGCTAGGTAGTTGCTCTTTGCCCCCATGGCAGGTCACTCCTTTGGCAGCGTCCCCTATCCAACTGAGCCAAGTATAGGCAGGCGCCAGGCGCGCGACAAGGCCTCAGGCCACGCCGCCCCCAGCTTCCAATCGCGCCCTATCGGCGATCCTACGCAGCGCCGTGGCGCCCTCAGCGATACTAAATCCTGATCGAAAGATGCTAGACGTGCCCCCTACGAGCCAGTTGGCGCCAGCCCGTACCATGGCCCGGGCGTTCTCCAGGCTCACGTTGCCATCAACCTGAATATCCGTCTGCAAACCGTGCTCGCTCAGCATGTGCCTGGCATCGGCGATCTTGCGCAGAGCGTTAGGCACCAGCCGCTGCCCAGTGAAGCCAGGATTGACCGTCATGATCAGTAGGAGATCGAGATCGTCCAAGACGTACTCGAGCGTCTGGAGCGGCGTGGCCGGGTTTAGGGCCACGCCAGCCCCCACGCCCAACGCGCGGATAGCCGCCAGCGTCCGCTGGAGGTGCACACAGGCTTCCTGGTGCACCACGATCAAGTTGGCGCCCGCTTCCGCAAACATCTCGATGTAGCGATCGGGACCAACCATCATCAGGTGCACGTCCATAGGCAAATTGGTCACTTGGCGCACCGCTCGAACGAAATCCGCAGAGAGGGCCAGGTTCGGCACGAACGTGCCGTCCATGACGTCGATATGAATCATATCGATGCCAGCGGCCGCGATAGCATCCACATCTCGGCCCAGATGCAGGAGATCAGCACAGGCCAAAGATGCGCACAGCTTGATCGGGGGGATCATCTTTGCCATGCTAACCCTCCTGAGGGTGAACGACGACCTTCATGCCATCATGGGACTCGGCCGCAGCAAAGGCATCAAGTATCCGGGACAGGGGGAATCGGTGCGTGATGTAGGCTCTGGCGTCGATGATCCCCGCCTCGAGCACTTGGAGCGCCAGGCGGTGCTGCCGAGGGACACTCCCATGGGAGCCCGTGATCATCAACTCCTTGTAGTGAACTAGGTTGCTATCCAGCGAGATGGATGGCGATCCCTTGGGTAAACCGCCAAAGAAGTTGACCCTGCCGCGATTCCGCACCATCATGAGAGCCTGTTCATGCGTCTGGACGGCCGAATTGGCCGTGATGACGACGTCGGCGCCCTCGCCCCCAGTCGCTTCGAGCACAGCAGCCACAGGATCAGCATCCTGAGAGCAGATCACAACGTCGGCACCTCCCAGTCGCGCAGCCGCCTCCAATCGAGGACGCGAACGCTGGATCGCAATCACCCGTGTAGCGCCAAAGGAGCGCGCTAACCGCATGAGCATGCAACCCGCGGGGCCTGCACCGATGACGGCTACCGTATCGCCCAGCTTGATCTGGCACATCTCCAACCCGTTGATGCAACACCCCAGCGGCTCCGCAATGGCCGCCTCATCGTACGTCAGACTCTCCGGGATATGATGCACCGCGCCGAAGCGCAAGGTCATCGCGTTGAGCACCATGTACTGGCTGAATCCCCCAGGGAACTGGTACCCGATGGCATAGTTGGTCGCGCAGTTGTTACCTAGGCCCGACCGACACCAGTGACATACGCCGCAAGGCACATCGGCCCCCGTGGCCAACCGATCGCCGACCTGGAACCGAGTCACGCGACGGCCCACCTTGACTACTTCCCCGGCAATCTCATGTCCGATAACCTGGGGTGGCTTCACGCGCGGATTACCGTAGTGAAAGATGCGAATGTCGGAACCGCAGACAGCGCAGGCATGCACTTTGAGCAGGAGACTTTCATCGTCCTCCAACGCCGGCATGGGCATCTCTCTGAGCTCCATCTGCTCCAAACCGGTAAAGACCGCCGCCAGCATTGTGCTCATGCTTCCTCCCTCGCATTGATGAAAACGACACGGTTATAGTGTTCTGAGCGGTCTCGCATCATAGCCAACGTTTGGACGCCATGCGTCAAAGGCACTCGGTGCGAGATCAGCGGCTTGATGCGCAAGCGCCCTTGCGCCATCATCTTGAGTGCCACTGTCCACTCGTCGACGGGCAGCGCCACCATATGCGAGTTCCAGGTTCCCCGAATCGTCAGCTCCTTGCGCAGAATCTGCGAAATCACATCCTGGGGCAGCGTCACGTTAGCTGCCGGGTTGCCCATGACGACCACGCGACCGAGCGGACGCGCCAGCCAAAGAGCCTGCACCAGCGTTGCCGGCACGCCCGCAGCTTCCACGACGAGGTCAGGTCCGAGGCCACCTGTCTCCTTTTGAATACGCGCTACCGGATCGCCTTCTCGCGAGTTCACGGGCGTGCCCAAATCCAACTTCTCGACTAGATCCAGCTTGGCCTCGTCGATATCTACCAGAAAGACGTCTCCCGCCCCCCAGATGCGCGCCCATTGAGCCACCAGCATGCCGATGGGACCCGCCCCCAGAACCGCCACCCTATCACCCGGTTGCACGCCCCCTTGCCGAACGGCATGCAGCGCGACGGCAGCCGGCTCCGTCAGAGCTGCCTCTTCCATAGAGACCCCTTCTGGCACCAGCACCAGGTTCGCCGACGGCACCGCCACATACTCGGCAAACGCCCCATCCCGCCGAGACCCCACATAGTCGTAGGATCGACACTGAGCCAGAGCGCCTATGGCACAGAACGGACACGCTCCGCACGGTATCAATGGCTTGACGGCCACACGTGCACCGGGGCGCACCGAGGAGTCCTCCGGCGCGTCTACCACGATACCAGCGAACTCGTGTCCAGGGATCAGCGGGAAGCTGTACGTACCATGCTCGAATACGCGCGGAACGTCCGAGCCACACACGCCGCAGGCAGCCACGCGGACCAGCGCCTCTCCAGGCGCCGGCGTAGGACATGACACACGCTCAAGTCGAAGGTCACCCACGGCGTGCAATACCAGCGCCTGCATCGTCTGATCGCTCATCATGCCTCCCGGCCAGGAACGGCCGACTGGGGCTCCCAGGGGCCATCATTGGGGAGAAACTGGCGCCAGTAGGCCACCGATTCCGCCAACTCGGGAATCACCTTTGGCTCCTCCTCAAAGCGCTCACGGTGAGCTATCTCGAAAGCAACCAGAGTGTCCGTCGCGCCCGCATCGTAGAGGCAGCGCAGGACGCGCCCGGGATCGATGATGCCCCGCGCGTTGTACGCCTCGGTAAAGGGCCAATGCCTGCTATGCCCCTGATCTGTCTGATGCACGTGAACGATGCGAGCATCGCCGCCCAGCTCTGTGAGCCAACGATAGGGATCACGCTGCTCTGGATGTGGAGCATGGCCGGCATCGAGGCAAAAAGCCATGGGGACGCCGACGCGCTCGTTCACTCTATTCAGCAGCTCCCGCGCCTCTTCGATGGTCCAAGCCATCTCACGCGGGATCGACATCGTCTCAAAATAGACGTACTCCAGTCCCAAACGTTGCGCATAGCACGACAGATCCTGCCAGTGACCGATGGCTTCGTCCACACGGGCCTGGTAGCGAGCAGGGTCATGTAGATCTCGGTAGGAAAGAATGCCAAAGTGGCTGCCAACCGCCTTGGCGCCCAGCTCAGCCGCCAGCTCAGCGAACCGCCGAAACCAAGCCACCCATGCTTGCCGTTGCTCGGGGTACGGATGCAGAAAGTGATTCACCCGCGTATAAGTGCTGGTCATCAGCGAGTGGATGGTGATGTCATACCGTGCCACGGCCTCACGAACCCTGGCAACCTCCGCGCGGATGACCTCCTCAGGCCAGAAGGGATTAAGAAGATCGGCCACGAGTTGCACGTGTCCCAAGCCAAGATCCTCGCGGACGATGCGTGCCCACACAGCGGGTTCTGGAAAGCGGTTCGAGGCAAAGCCGGTGTTGATGCCCAACGTGAATCGTGTCATGCGATGCTCCTTGATTGCGCGCCTCGAGCCGTGTACGGACGGATCAGGCGATGATGATCCTGACCCCCAACTGGCGCAGACGACGCACCTCGTCCTTGGGCGCCGCGCTGTCCGTTACCAGTAGATTGATGCGCTCGATTGGCGCGATCTGCGCTACGGCATCCCGACCGATCTTGGTGCCATCTACCAGCAACACCGTCTCGCGGGCAGAATCCATGGCGATCCGCTTGAGTGGGATCTCGTCCAGGCTGGCATTGGTGACCCCTGCAGCCGCAGATACCCCACTCGCAGCCAGGAACGCTCGGTCAAACCGCATGCCATGCGTCCGGAGGAACTCGTAGGCCAGCGCCCCACCCATTGTAAGAGTGCGATGGTCCAGTTCGCCGCCAATGACGATCACCGTGATACCTTTGCAACCCGCGAGGCGCGCCAGCACGTTCAGGCCAAAAGTGACCACTGTCAATCCCGCCATGGCGCGCAAGTGCGGTACCAGGCACTCGACAGTGGTGCCACCATCCAGAAACATCGTATCGCCCGGTGCAATCAGCGTTGCCGCCGCGCGCCCGATACGCCGCTTGGCGTTGGCTTGGCTGACGCGCCTTTCCGCCAGCGGAAGTTCCTGTGCGCTCAGAAGCGGGGCTTTGGCTCCCCCGTAGGTTCGATTCAGCAGGCCAGCACGCTCCAGGGCGTTCAGATCGCGCCGGATCGTGGAGGCGCTAACGCCGAAACGTTCCTCCAGTTCGCACACGGTGACGGTCTCCTGCTGACGCATCACCTCGACGATCTGTCGATGACGTTCTGCCGGGTAGATTGGCTTGCCTGACGCTTGATCCTTCATGGATCGATTGTAGCCACATAGCCCCATACCTGCAACTATGCGCATGAACACGCAATAGTGCGCAATATCTCTCGCACACGCCCACAGTTCGACATCGGCTTGGCCGCGGAAGCGGATTCGGGTATATTGTGGTATAGCTCTTGGGATGGAATCGCCAGCGGAACGGGAGGCACGTATGAAAGGTAATCTGCTGATCGGTCAGTCAGGAGGACCAACGGCGGTCATCAACAACAGCTTGGTTGGCATCGTCGAAGAGGCGATGCAATATGACGCTATCGAAGGCATCTATGGCATGGTGCACGCCATCAGGGGTCTGCTCAAAGAAGACCTCGTGGACCTCCGACGGGAGACGCCCAAGACTCTGGAGCTCTTGCGCTCGACGCCTGCCTCGGCACTAGGAACGGCTCGCTACAAGGTAACGGACGATGACTATGAGCGGATCCTCGACCTCTTGATCAAGTATGACATCCGCTACTTTTTCTACATTGGCGGCAATGACTCGATGGACACGACACACAAGGTCGCCAATCTAGCCGCCTCGCGCGGGTACGAGATGCATGCCATTGGCGTGCCCAAGACGGTGGACAACGACCTTGCCGTAACCGACCACTGCCCCGGCTTTGGCAGCGCGGCCCGCTTTGTGGCCACTGCCATTAGGGATACGGGCTATGACACATGGGCCATGGGCGAGAGCAGCCCCATCAAGCTGATGGAGATTATGGGTCGCAACGCTGGATGGCTAACCGCGGCAACTGTCTTGGCCAAGAGCGAGCCAGACGACCCGCCCCACCTCATCTATATGCCCGAGCGAGGCATCACCATGGATCAGGTGGTGAACGATGTGCTCAACGTCTACGATCGACTGGGCTATTGCGTCGTAGCTTGCAGTGAGGGCATGCAAGACCCAGACGGCAACCCTCTTGGCCAGGGCAGCGGCGATGTGGACGCCTTTGGGCACGTGGCCAAGGGTGGCGTGGTGGAAGCCATTGAGGCTGCGATCCGTGAGGCAAGCGACGCAAAGACGCGCCATGACAAGCCCGGGTATCTCCAGCGGTCATTCGCAGCGCTACAATCACGCGTAGATCGTGAAGAGGCCTACCAGGTTGGCAGACGCGCGGTGCAAGCCGCCATGGACGAACAGACCGGGGTTATGGTCACCCTGGATCGAGCCCCAGGACCGACCTACGAGATCTCGTACGGCCTGGCCCCACTGGACAAGATCGCCAACGTTGAGCACAAGTTGCCAGACACATACATCAATGACGCCGGCAATGGCGTCACGGAGGCCTTTGTCGAGTATGCGCAGCCTCTCATCGGTGACCCACTGCCCCCCTATGTAAGGCTGAGCATGCACGCTGTCCCCAAGAGAAGCTAGCCCATCAAAGCCTGAACGCGCCCCGCGCAATGGTGTGGGGCGCGTCTGCCTCACGGAAGCGGCAAGGGTAGGGAGGGCGCATTCGGATTCCCGCGGACATACACGGGACCGTCGATCGTATCCAGTGCCAACACTTGACCGCCTTCGGTAGCCACGACGCGGAGCAGCACCATATCCCCGTTGGCGACATCGCGTGTGTTCCATATGGCACTGCCTGACAGTTCCAGCCCCTCTGCGATCTCCTGCCAGGTGGCACCCCCATCGTCCGATATCTCTAGCCGAACCTCAACTGCACCGCGACGTGCTGGATCTTGGCCAACCCATTCGATCTCTTCGAGACCAAAGCAGGTCTCACCTGGGTGTGGGGCTTTCAGCTCTACCAAAGGGCGGCTGGGATCACGAACCATAATTGCAACGTTGCCGATAGCACTAGTGCGATAGGTGCCATCGAAAGCCGTGATACGAAGGTACACCTTGTCGGCATTGGGAAGCAAGCTTGTATCCAAGAGGTATGAGCCAGTGTCGTCCAAACCGCGCGCGAACACATACCATGTGCGGCCTTTGTTGATGCTGTAGGCCAAGTTGATGCTGAGCTCATCGCCATCAGCATCGTGAGATACCCAGGCAATCCGGCGTGGACCGGCCCAGGGCACATCGGTATCTGGCATGCTCAAAGATACCACCGGCGCATGCCCGACGTCGTTCTGCACCGTGACTGGAACGATGTGGTTGCCAGTCTGGCCTTCCCACTCTAACGATGCTTTCAGCCAGCAAGGGCCATTGGGCACTCGTGTGGAATCCCACAGATACGCGCCCAGCTCTGCAGGGACCTCCGCGAGCCGCCGCCAGGTCTGCCCGCCGTCGCTGCTCACGCCAAGCACCACCGAGGCATCCTGGCCGCCTCCGGGAACCGACCATGTCACCGTCAGCGAGCCACTCACCACCTGACCAGAGACTGGTGTGTTCACATCAAGATCTGGCAACGGCTCTTCACCTGGCAGCCACTCTGCAACCGAGACCGGCAGAGCGCGTACGCGGAAAAAGCCGTCGCTCACCGTCACACCCAATGCCCCACCATGATCGGCTACCGCATCTTCCTTGGTGAACCAGTACGTTCCACGCGATGCCCCGCTGGCGACCGTCTCCGGCTGGGCAACGTCATCCGTGGTCCGCCAGAGCTCAGCCACCAACGGCTCGCCGCTCCAACCGACAGAGTGCCACGCAAGCACGCGATCACCTGGCGATAGGTCGTGTTCAGGGAGCATGTAAACATCCAACATCGGGGGCAACTGCTCATAGTGTCCGAGAAGAAACGATTCGCCCACAGTCGCTTGTGTCTCCAGCCCAGCGGACGAAACGCGCAGCGTAAGCTCGGCGGCGCCGACGTCCGCGAGCCGACGCGCATCCAGCAACCAGCGCCCTCGCTGTGGCTCAACTGTGGCAATGGTGCGCCACCCGATCTCCCCAGCCCCGCGAACGAGTAGCGTCCCGGTCATTGCCTCCTTTGACGGCGGCCACAGGCACCATTGCAGCTCACGAATCCCAAACCAGGGGCCGGAGAGCCATGGCTCTGTAATCGCTAGGTAAGGTTCGATACCACCATGGTTCCGTACGCATACCGGCTCTGAGAGCGCGTCGGTAACTGTGTGCAAGCCATCCGTAACGCTGACCCGCAGATCATAGTACCCGTCACGCAGATTCATAGTGTTCCACACATAGTGACCATCGTTTGGAATATTGGTGGCCAGGGTCTGCCAGCCCGAATCGCCCGCACGTCGAATCAGCACGCTAGCCTTCAGCGTGTAAGCACGAAGAACTTCTGTACGCCAGCGCACTATGGTATAGCCGCATACCTGCTGTGCCGCGACAGGCGCGAGCAAGCGCAACCTCGGCTCAGGCAGCGGACCGATCCCGAATACGCCACTAGCTGCTCGGGCCACATGCTGTCCATCGCTCACAGTCACCCTGACCCGATACGCGCGACCAGGAGGCAAAAAGGCCACATACCATTCAAAGTAGCCCGTGTCGCGCGCGTCCTCAACCACCGGCA
>CAZTMY010000034.1:0-14213 GCA_964614895.1 uncultured Anaerolineales bacterium | reverse complement strand
GTCGTCTGAGTGGCGCGGTCCAGGGCTCTGCGTTGGGTCCGCTGGTTACAGTTGGCGTTGCTTTTCTGGGCGGCCCACCGTCGCTGCTCTGGGCGCTGATGATGCGGGCAGAAATCCCGCCCCGCGAGCTTGCCTCTACAGAAGCCTGATGTGTCCACACTGACGGGGCCCCGCGCCTATGCGTCGGGGCTGAGGCCGATGTACGCATATCCTGATGAGACGATGGTGCCAATCCAGATCCACGCGGCGTTCATGACGAGATCGGGCACCTGAGGACGGGTGAAGGCCAGCAGAAAGGCCCCCAAGCCCACCAAAAAGTAGACGAGAAAGTAAGCCAGTGCTAGGTAGGTTGCAGCGTCGAGGCTGCGACGCCGGTTTGTCTCTTCCTCGTCCGTGGCTGTTTGCGCAGGGATCAAGCCGGTGGGATGCAGGCCCAGCATCTCAGAGAGCCCAAGCAACTTGGCACGGGCTCGTGAGGGGGGGCGCAAGGTGTTCCAGCCGGTGTGTGCCCATCCGCCCAAGGGATGAGGCGCTGTGACGGGTACGCTGGCTGGCCGGTTCGCGCGGGCGAATCCTGCCGTCACTACGGCACCCACAAGCCCCGATAGAAGGCTGGCAAAGCGGGTGGTCGCGACAGGCAACTCGGGCATGCCCAGGAGATACGTACGCAGGAGAGCGTCCCCTAGCACCACGACATAGAGGATAAGGGCGGCCACCGTGAGGAGGAACGCTATCACTTGCCGGATGCGCTCGGGCACGCTCACGACCGTGGTGACGTTGGCCACTGGGACCTCCGCTTGGTGACGTTACTGGAACCCCAAGATGGGGCGATTATAGGCGCCGGTTAGTGCTGCGTCAACGCCCTGAGGACGGGTGCGCTCCGATGCTGGATTGGTTGTTACCTTGGGGTGATGCGTCGGTAGCGTTTCTTGCCCGCGCGGAGCAGAATCTCCCCATCTCGGATGTGAGCGGCGGTGACCAACGCGTCCGCGGATGTAACGCGCTCATCGTTTACGTAGGCACCACCCTGTTGGATCAGACGTCTCGCCGCGCTCCGTGAGTCGCTCAGCCCAACCTGTTCCAGTAGCACAAAGACGGGAATACCTTCAGCGAGAGCATCCGTGTCGATAACGGTAGCTGGCACGGCATCAGCCGCGTCGCCTTGGGCAAATAGGGCTTCGGCCGCATGGCGAGCTTCCTCGGCCGCTTCCTGCCCGTGCACCAGCCGCGTGACCTCAAAGGCGAGCCGTGCTTTCGCCTGGCGAATGTCAGCCCCGCGCAGCCGGGCCAGGTCTCGAATCTCTTCCATGGGCAAGAAGGTATAGATGCGCAGGAATCGCTCGACATCATCATCGTGTGTGTTCACCCAGTACTGGTAAAAGTCGTAAGGGGAGAACAGATCCGCGTCGAGCCATACAGCGCCGGAGGCGGTCTTGCCCATCTTGGCCCCGGATGCCGTAGTCAGCAATGGGAAGGTGAGGCCATACGCTTGAGCGCCTTCTACCCGGCGGATTAGATCGATACCCGCGAGGATGTTGCCCCATTGGTCGTTGCCGCCCATCTGGAGAGTGCACCCGTAATGGCGGTAGAGATACAGGAAATCGTAGGCTTGTAGCAGTTGGTAATTGAGCTCGAGGAAGCTTAGGCCCGTCTCCAAGCGACGGCGATAGGCCTCAGCCGCCAGCATGCGGTTCACGGAAAAGTGCCGCCCGATCTCACGCAGGAAGGGGATGTAACGCAGGTCGAGCAACCAGTCGGCGTTGTTGAGCATGATGGCGCGGTCCATGTCGATAAAGCGCGCCAGTTGCTCGCGCAAGGCGGCTAGGTTGCTGGCGATCTGTTCCTCGTCGAGAAGCTGCCTCATCTCGGTCTTGCCGCTGGGATCGCCGATCATGCCGGTGCCCCCCCCTACGATCAGAATGGGGCGGTGTCCGTGACGCTGCATGTGGGCGGCCGCCATGATAGTTAGCAGGTTGCCGCAATGGAAGCTGCTAGCGCTTGGATCGTAGCCGATGTAGAAGCTGATGGTTTGCTCCAGAGCCTGGCGCAGCTCGACCTCGTCGGATACCTGTTCTACAAAGCCCCGCTCTCGCAGCACGTCCAACACGTTGGCCATGAGTATCCTCTCGACTTGACGCACGAGGAATCGGTCCATAGGATACCCGATATTATGGTTGCAGGAGGCAGGTGTCAAGTTTCTTGGCACCTGCTTATGGTGAGAGGAAGGCACGTCGATTGAGCGAGATAGCGGTAATGGTGGGGATGGTGCTGCTAGCGGGGCTGGTGACGGGCATCTCTGGCTTTGGCTTTGGGCTCGTGTCCGTGGCGACGCTAGCGGCGGTCCGTTCGCTACCCGAGGCTGTCGTCATGGTCAACCTGATCGCCCTTTTCCTCGCTTCGTACAACCTCTGGACGGTTCGCCACGAACTGAACTGGCGCGATGCCCTGCCCCTCATACTAAGCTCGCTGCCCATGGCAGTCATAGGCGTTTTCCTACTTCAGACGCTTGAGACGCAATGGCTGGAGTGGATCCTGGCCGTAACCATCCTAGTTGGGTGCGTGGCAGCGCTTTGGTCTCCCAAGGCCGTATTGCTGCACAAGCCGTATCCTGCGTCTATTCTGGCGGGGATGTTGGGCGGATTGCTGGGAGGGGTGCTGGCAACGGGCGGGCCGCCAATCGTGCTGTATTGCCTGCTCCGCGGCTGGGACAAGAGCGCGATGAAGGCCGTGGTGTCGGGATATTTTGTCGTGATCGCGGTGTGGCGGCTAATTTTGCTTTTCGCGCAACACGTGGCGACGCCCACCACGGTGTTCTGGGGGTTGATTCTCCTAGTCCCTTCGTTTGCGGGAACATATCTGGGAGTGCAGGTCTTCAAGCGGCTTAGCACCACGGCTTTCAAGTATGCAACGGCGGGCTTGTTGGTGCTGTTGGCCGTTAGGCTAGTCATCACATAGGTTACTGAGCAAGGCTTGGCGGACACATCGTGTTTTCCGTTTTTGGACGTATTCTCCTCGAGAACATCCTGCCGGCATTTGTGGTGATCGGTGTCGGCGTGCTGGCAGATCGGGCTCTGCACATCGACAAGCGAGGCCTCTCGCGTCTGGCGATCTATCTGTTGGCGCCATGCCTGGTGTTTGACGCCATCTCCAACTCTGTGGTAGAGGGCAACCAGTTCTGGCGACTTGTCGCCCACCTTGTGTTGGTCACGATTGCCATGTGTTGCGCCTCCATTCTGGTTGCCAAACTGCTGCGATGGTCATCGAAGCAGTTGAACGCCCTAGTATTGAGCACCGCGTTCCTGAACTCGGGTAATCTCGGCCTCTCGGTTGTCTTTTTCTCCTTTGGGGAGGTGGGACTCGAGTATGCCACTGTATTCTTTGTCATGTCGAACCTGATGTGTAACTCGCTGGCGGTTTGGTTCGCGGCGCGGGGGGCCCATGAGGGCAACGGATGGCGCGCATTGGGTCAGGCGGCGCGGCTCCCCGGCGCTTACGCCTTCCTGCTGGCGATGATTGTTCGTTGGACGGGCCTTGCCGTACCGCCGTTGGTGGCCAAGCCTGTGGGGCTCTTGGGGCAAGCTTCTGTGCCGGTGATGCTGCTCCTACTGGGCATTCAGCTCTCGCAGACCAAGATGACGGCGCGCTACGGTGAGGTGGCTGTTGGTGTCGTTCTGCGGCTGGTGGTGGGCACGTTGGTAGCACTCGGGGCGGCGCCCATTGTGGGATTGACGGGGTTACCAAGGTCGGTGGCCGTGCTACAAGGCTCCATGCCTACGGCGGTGACTTCATCGCTATTGGCGATCACGTTCGATGCTGATGCTGACTATGTCACGAGCGTGGTTTTTGTCACAACGCTGCTCAGCAGTATTTCCCTGAGCCTGCTCCTTTCATTTCTGCTCTAATGTCGCGTGGGGTTGTCACGGGCGTGACTTGTGGTATGATGAAGCTATGCATGTGCTCGTCTTGGGGGGCAAGGATAACGCGCGGCGTATCGTCGTGCGGCACCTGGAGCGCGACGGTTTTCAGGTGTCCGAAGCGCCTCTTGGCGACGATGCCTTGACCCGGATCGCGGACGAGAGGCCGGATCTTGTGCTGCTCGCGGCTACGGGTGAGGATGCGACGCTGATCCGCATGTGCCACCTGATTCGTGAGCGGATCACCACTCCCATTATCGTTTTACTGGGAAACGAGCAGGGGACGCTGGTCGTTCGGGCGTTACGCGCAGGTGCTGATGATGTTATCAGTCAGCCCTTCAATCTGGCCGAACTCAGCGCACGGATTCTGGCGCTATCAAGACGCGCCCTGGACGATGCCCAAAGCGGCAGCGGGCGCTATGTGGATGAGCATCTGAGCATCGATCTGGCCGAGCGACGAGTAACCGTCGATGGCAGGATCGTCAAGCTGTCGCCTACCGAGTTCCGTCTGCTGACCTGTCTGGTACGGCGGCGTGGCCAGATGGTGAGCCACCAGCAGGCCATTGATGCTGTGTGGGGCGAGGGCGATCCGAGTAGCCATGGCAAACATCTGTCTCTGTACGTGGGATATCTTCGGCGCAAGCTCGAGATTGATCCGAGGCACCCTAGGTATATCCGGACGGTGTATGGACAGGGGTACTGGTTTGGCAGCCCGTACGACCCAGCGCCATGATGGCATGCGGCATACGGGCACGTGGTTGAGTAGGAAGGATGGTAGAGATGCAGCAATGGCGGGTTGGGATCGTAGGCGTCGGGGCTATCGGCACGCTGGCGCATTTGCCGGGTTATCGAAACGCGGGCGCCGAGGTGGTGGCCGTGGCCGATGTGGCCAAGGGTCGCGCGGCGGAGGTGGCCGACAAGTTCGGTATCCCTGCTAGCTACGAGAACTATCGCGAGATGCTGGAGAATGAGGATCTGGACGTGGTCAGCGTGTGCACGCCCAATGCGCTGCATGCCGAGATCACTGTTGCGGCGCTACAGGCCGGGGCCAACGTGCTCTGTGAGAAACCGATGGCCCTGACCTCGGCGGAAGCCACGAACATGATCAAGACATCGGAGGATACTGGCAAGGGGCTCTCCATCGCCCATACGATGCGGCATCGCCCTGAGATGGAGCGCATCAAAGAGTTAGCTGCTTCAGGGGCGTTCGGCGACATCTATCACGTGAAAGTGAGCTACCTGCGGCGAAGCGGAATTCCGGGCTATGGCAGTTGGTTCACTAACGGCGATCTGGCTGGTGGTGGAGCGATGATGGATATTGGTTGCCATGTGCTCGATCTAGGGCTGTGGTTTATGGGTCATCCCCGCCCGACATCCGTTCTCGCGGGCACCTACGCTGCGTTTGGCCCTCGGGCTAAGGGCCTGGGCAGCTGGGGTGCCGATCATTATGATCCACCGGCCAGGTTTGACGTAGACGACTTCTCTACCGCGTTCGTGCGGTTTGAGAACGGCGCTACGCTGACGGTGGAGGCCTCCTGGGTTTGCCACGGATCGGAGGGCAATCGCATCCAGATCTTTGGCACGGAGGGCGGCGTGGATTTCAATCCGGCGGCTTTTGGCCCGGACGGTGCCTTGCGTTTCTATGGTGAGGATAAAGATGGCTTCACCCAGCAGACGCTGACCGTTCCAGAGGAGAAGGCCGTGACGGGCACGGGGCATGATGTGCTGATCGCTGATTGGTTGTGTAAGCTAGAGGCTGGCGAGCCGCCGCGTGTTCGACCAGAGGAGGCCGCTGCCGTCGTCCAGATCATCGAGGGCATCTATGAATCTGCGGATAGTGGCGAGGAGGCACGTCTGGACTAGTCGGCTGCACAGTGGTGACGGATTGCCGCGATGCGGTCTCGTTGAGGATCGGTTGTGTATGCCTGTTTCAAGCATGTTTTGGCATGCTGTTGGGCAAGATTAATGATGCACTGTCCTTGCGTTCGTTGACGAGCCTCGCTGTGGCTTGACTCTATACGAGTTGTTTGCTAGAATATCGCTGTGCATTTGGACTATTGGTCCTGCCTACGCGCTGGGGGAGGCGTAGGGCTCTGTGGTCAATGTCAGTTGAGCTGATCCCACAGATGCGATCGGGACTCCAGGTCCACAAAAAGGGGGGACCATGACTGACGAGAGGCTCATGAACGTGAAACAGGTCGCGGACTATTTGCAGCTCAAAGAGTCCACGATCTACTCGTGGGCGCAGGATGCCAAGATCCCGGCCATCAAGATCGGAAGGACCTGGCGTTTCCGTCGAGCGGATTTGGACGCATGGCTCGAGAGGCATCTGCGCGGCGGCGATGCCCTGATGGCCGAGGACTGAAGCTAGCTCTCTGGCAAGAGACGACACGAATAACCAGGGCCCCCAGGGGGGCCCTGGCTTGCTATGGTGGCAACACATCTGTCAGCACGGCGTGGGGGGAGGATCGGGGTGAACGACGATCGGGTGTGGACGCAACAGAGGGCGAGAGAGGCGCTGGACGCCATCGTGGGGGCCGCACTGGAGGCCGTGGATCCGGCCGAGGCAGTTCGACGACACTTGCGGCGCGAAGGTGACTTTTTGACCGTGGGCGACAAGACGTATGACCTGTCTGGACTTGGGCGGCTGGTGGTTGTCGGTGCAGGCAAGGCAGGCGCCCCGATGGCACAGGCTGTCGAGGGGATCATGGGCGATCGAATCGACGATGGGCTGGTGATCGTCAAGGCCGGTCATGCCTTACCCACCGAACGCGTGGCTCTGGTCGAGGCGGGGCACCCTATTCCAGATGGCCGTGGACTCGAAGGCGCGCGACGTATCGAGGGCTTGATCTCTGGCCTCGAGGCGAACGATCTGGTGCTCTGCCTGATCTCGGGCGGCGGTTCGGCTTTGGCGACGTACCCCGCTGAGGGAATCTCGCTGGCGGATTTGCAGGCGACTACGGATGCTTTGCTGCGTGTTGGGGCCACCATCAATGAGGTCAACGCGGTGCGGAAGCACCTGGAACGCTTGAAGGGCGGCGGATTGGCGCGGTTTGCTTATCCGGCACAGGTGGCGTCACTCATACTCTCAGATGTGGTGGGTGATCCACTGGACGTGATCGCCTCGGGGCCTACCGTGCCCGACACGAGCACGTACGCTGACGCTTGGTCGGTTCTGGAGCGCTATGGACTGGCGGAGGTGGCTCCCGAATCGGTCCGGCAAACGTTGAAAGCTGGCATGGCGGGAGAGTTGGGCGAAACGCTCAAGTCTGGTGATGAGGCCGCTAGCAGGGCTTACCATGTCGTGGTTGGGAGCAATGCCCTGGCGGCAGATGCGGCTGCCTCGGCGGCTGAGCAGCAGGGCCTGCATGCGCTGGTCCTGACTACGTTCCTGCAAGGAGAGGCTCGCGAGGTGGGCCAGGTGCTAGCGTCCCTAGCGAAGGAGCTGGCTCGTCGTGGTGGGCCGCTCAAGAAGCCGGCTTGCTTGATTCTCGGCGGCGAGACGACGGTCACGGTGCGGGGCTCGGGCAAGGGAGGCCGCAACCAGGAGATGGCGCTTGCGGCGGCTGTAGCGGTTGCCGGCCTGCACAATATCTTGGTAGCTTGTCTAGCTACGGATGGGACGGATGGCCCAACAGACGCGGCCGGCGCTATCGTGGACGGTGACACGGTGCGCCAAGCTGGGGAAACCGGCCTGGATCCCTTGGCCTTTTTGGCGGATAACGACGCCTATCGCTTCTTGGACGCCCTACACCTCTTGCTCAAGACAGGGCCTACGCGGACCAATGTCAACGATCTGGCCTTTGTCTTGGCTTGGTAGACGATCGGACGCCTGTTACTCTTGCAGCGTGTAACGTAGCTGATCCTGCAGTTCCACGAGCTCGGATTCCGCATCCAAATCATTCTCGACGATGCGCTTGATGGTATTCATCAGTGCCCCACCTACCTTCTCGAGGGTGGGGTCGAGCGCGGCTGGTACGATGATGATATTCTGAGGAAAGGCAGCGACGGCTTGGGCGACGTCATAGCCCAACGCATCGGCATAGTCCTCATCGTTGACTACAGAACGTCTAGGGGGCAGCTTTTGCCCTGCCGCCTCCCAGTAGCCGGAGAGAAAGCGGATCAGCTCCAGCGCAGCTGCCTGCTCCTCGCAGGCATTGGTGACATAGTAGGCATCCACTTCGCCCATGGCTGCCGCCTCTGCATCCTGAGGTGGCGGGAGAATGGCCCAGTCGCTGGTCCACTTGTAAGGCGTGTCTAGCCCTCCCCGGTTGCTGAACCAGCCCATCCATATGCCGCACGCACCGACCACGGCCGCCTGGGCGAATCCGTAGCTATAGGACCTTCGCACCTGCTCGACGTCCGGCACGACATCGTACTGGTTTAGTAGGTTCGAGTACCATTGCACGGCCTCGATAACCAACGGATCGTCCACCGTTACGAGTGTTGGGTTGTTGATGTCATCGACGATGGAGCCGCCATGCATGTAGATGAAGATCAGGGGGTCAAAACCCCCGGGATCGGTGCAAAAGCCGAATAGCGGCCCGCCCGTGGGGCTCGTGGAGCGATCTGGGAAGTTGAGTTGGTCTGCAAACAGGACCAGATCCGTCAAGCTCCAGTCTTTTGTTGGCATCTCGAGGCCGAGAGCGTCCATGGCGGTCATATTGACATAAAAGACGTACAAATCAAGCCCCGCGGGAATGCCCCACTGCTGTCCGTCGACTTGGAGGGCCTCCCAAGTGCCAGGGTAGTAGTCATCGCGAATCTCTTGCCACTCTTGAGGTAGTAAGTCTTGCAGTGGGATGATAAGCCCCTGGCGGGCGTAGCTGAGAGCATCGCGACTATCCCGGAAGACGTCAATCTCGCCGGCACGGAGTCGTGTGGCGAGGGTGCCGTTGTTAAAGCGTGGCAGCTTGACGCGTTCGATGGTGATGCCTGGGTTGCGCTGCTCAAAGAGATCCAGCAACTGGTCGGGTGCCTCCACACCCTCGCGGTAGGCATAGCGAAGCGTGATTGGTTCGACCCGAGCTGGTAGGATGATGTCACACCCGGCAGTGGCCAGAAGTGAAGAGATCAGGCCCAAGACGAGAACATACCTACGAAGCGCTCGAAGCATACTTCACCTCCAGGGAGACATCGGTTCATTTCTAGTGTACGCCATGACGCTTGTTTGGGCAAGAGCGTGTGCCCTCTCACCCCGGGCACAGTGAATGCGCGTCCTAGTCGGCCGAGGACCAGATACCGCGCCGTGCCTTGCGGGCCTCACGTTCCATGGTCTCTAGAAAGGCTTGATGCCGAGTGTCCGGTGGGTAGCGATTGACGCGGGCATATCCGAGACGAGCTAGCTCTGCACTGATCATCGTCTTCTCATCCAGCCAGACGTAGCGCAGCAGACGACCGTGTCGGTCGGTATCGGAGATATCTGGCTCGAGAAAGACCGTCCGGCCAGCCGTGAGCCGTTCGTTGGCTTTCTTGGCTGCGTGGGCAAAAGGCTCCGCCGATCCAGTGGCAGGGCTGTGCATCTCTGGCGCGTCGATGCCAATGTAGCGCACGTGGAAAGGCTTGCCGCCCAGGCGGACCACAATGGTATCGCCATCGATGATCTCGATCACGCGCGCGGGTGTCGCTGAGCTAGGGCAGACGGGTTGGGCATCTGGAGCCGTTACGTATGATGTCTGATTGAGGACACCGTGCCTATGGCCGTTGGGGGCCAAGAACCGGTAACGAGCGTGTAAGCTAGAGGCTAGTCTGGTAGAGGGGACCGGGTACATAGAACGCCTTTCGCTGAATATAGTGATAGTGTGAGCAATCGCATGGTCATTAGGCAGCAAGCGGCCGATCTCGGCTGGGTTGCATGATCGGGCACGCGGAGATCACGTCACCGCGCGGGTCCATCGTCCTGCGCCGCTGTGCGCCGAACTCGCGCTCCACGCCATCGGCGACCACCGTATTCAAGTATACGCTGCTGGTCAAGTGTGAGGTGTGGCTGCGCCATAGGATCGGGCCTGTCAGCAGCCAGTCCGCTGCAGAGACGAACCAGCGAGTCAACTCGGGGATGATCGTCTCCGTTCCCTGCTTTGCCTGGATCTCCGCGATCAGATGGGGGCAACGCCAAGCTCACCTGTTACATGATCGTTTTGCGTCCGTCGGCTCTTCCTTCGCATGCTTGGTGCACAACTCGGCATGCTACGGAAGCTGGCGGATGTGCCTACTGCCGTCTCCAGGTCGCTAGGTCGGCGACTCTGACTTCCGGGTTTGCAGCACGAACATCTGCTGTCCGCTCTCAAAGATCCTGTATGTCTTTGCCAGGCCGAGTTTGGCCCTGGCGATGACATCCAATACGCGCCGGACCGAGTACCCTGGCCGGCCTAGTTCCCAGTAGTGTTCCGGGTGGTCCTTGAGCTTGCGACTCAGCCACGCGGGCCACCGGGAGCCAAGCTGGACCTTGCCCAGTATTGGTATCACCAGCGACACGCGATAGAAGTGTGCATAGTTGGGTAGTGACAGGATGACGCTAGAGCGAGCGACACGGCTCAGCTCGCGGAAACAGGGCTCCAGAGCGTCGAATGGCAAGTGCTCGAGCACTTCGAAGCACAGCACCACATCAAAGGCACCATCCAGGAAGGGCAGATCGGTCACCGATCCGAGCGTGTCGGGATGGAGGCGAGGATCGATGTCCAGGGTAACCACCGATACGCCGTTGCTGCAAAGCACGTAGGATGCGATGCCGTTGCCGGGTCCGATCTCTAGCACTGACGATGGCGCCGATGCCAGCGCCTCCCGGATTTGGTAGGCGTAGGTGGCCATGCGTTCGGGCGAGAGGTAGGCTGGACGGGTGTACTTGCGGGCGTCGGGAACCTGGACGGCTGCGGGTAAACGCATTGAGATCACTCGTATCCCATCTGTTGCATCATCGAGCCAGCGAACGCGCGGAATTGCTCTTCCTCCTCTGCGCGCCACGTTGGCGCTTCAGCTTGGCTATCATGTGGGGAGGCGTTCGGTCTGGTGTCCGCGAGAGCGAGCATCCGCGCGATGAGGGCCGGCTCCGGATCGGCGCCGATGAACTGCAGAAGCGCTGTCAAGGTCGTGGGGCCAAGCGCCTCCACGTGCAAACGCATCTGCCGCTCTGGGGGGATCGTAGCCAGGTTACGTAGACAGACACGGTTCACCTCGGCCCAAAGCCAGGCTATTCTTGCGACCCGGGTACGGCATTCCCGGGGAGGGTCTAGTCGGTGGTCAAGAAACGTGTCGCCCACCTCTGCTTGCGGTAGTCGCCGTCGCAACCAGGCTGCGACGCGCGCCTTGAGGCTTATCTTGCCGTACCATGTGGAGCGCCGCAGCCCAGACCGCACGACATCGCGTCCATTCCTGACGAGGTGAACAAACTTGGCCTCCCAGAGACGATCCAACACGGGGATGAGATGCGATGCAAAGTGGGAGCTTTCCACATAGATCAGCCCATTGTGGTCCTGTATCTCTTCGATGAGCCACGACCGTTTGTAGCGGACCGACTCGGTTACCGATCCGGGATGCCACGGGGCTCGTCCTGACCAGACTAGATATGCCTCCGTGTTGAGCAGAGGCCTAGGCTCATGGAAGGCTCCGATGGCAGGCGACAGAGCGAGCACGCGCGCGAGCATCTGTGAGCCGGACCTCCCGGTCGAGACGATGAAAACGGGGCACCGATTTGTGACGGGATAGCTGCTGGGCACGGTTCACTTCTCCTCACGATCTATCGACTCGAATTCCCACTTGGGATGCTATCACTTTCCCTCGGTACCAAGCCTGGCTCAGGGCATTCTTTGCCAGTTGACCAGTGATGCTCTCTGGGAGTAGCGCCAGGTAAGTGGCCACCGTGACCACGAACGTGACGCCACCGATGCCCAGTGTGGCCAGGTGAGATATCTGCGCGGCATGGCAGAGTGCATGCGTGGCGAGACAGACGGCGAATGAAAAGATGCCGAGGAGCAGCCCCGTTCGGAGTGAACCGCAGAGCGCGTTCCAGGTAACCTCACTAATGCTACTGGCTCGCCAAGTCATCATGGCGAACATTGTCAGGATGCCCAGTGCCAGGGCGGCTGACGCCCCAGCAAGGCCGTGGACGCTGCCGAGCCACCAAGTGAGGCCCGTGGTGATGGTGCCATACACGCCCTGGGCGGCCATGAGCCAGCCTATGGCGCCTGCAGCCCGGAGCAGGGCGGCTTGTAGGTTGTACGCCGCGCGCGCGAAGAGCACGAGGCCCAGCACCCGCACGACGATGACAGCCCCGACCCAGGTAGATCCGAGCAAACCAACTATGATGCTGTCAGCAAAGACGACGGCAAAGGCTGATACGGGCAAGGCCGTCAGGGCGCTGGCTTCCAGGATGCGTAGGTGGAGCCACTCTAGGCCGCCGGCGCTCTCGCGCATGCGGCAGGCAGTGGGATAGAGCGCATATGATGCGCTCTGGAAGACCCGTGAGACGGGCATGAATGCGATCGCGAGGCCGCGGTTATACAAGCCAAGATCCGCCACCCCGAGCACGATGCCACCCACCGCCGAGCTTCCGCGGGTCGCGAGCCAGTTCAGCAAACTGGCAGATGCGATGCCAGCGCCAAAGATCAACAGCGGACGGGCGCGATCGAGCGGTAGAGCCGGCTTCAGGCTGTGTTTGGCGAATGCATAGTTAAGAACGCTTCGTAGTGCGCTGCCTGCGATGAGCCCCGCTACCAACGCAGAGGCCCCGAAACCCATGACCGCTAAGACTAGCGGTACGACGGCATTGCCGAAGACGGTGCCACCCACCTCTGCGATGGCGAGCTCGCGAAAGCGCATGGAGCGGAGGAGCGAGCCGCGCGCGGCTGCGCCCAAGCCCTGGGCCAGTACCGCGAGGCTCCCCCACCGCAAGAGTGGCGTCAACGCTGGCTCGTGCATGATAGGTGAGGCGAGATCAGCGCCAAGCCAGAGGATCGCTGTCATGAGGCAGCTCGCCGCTGTGCTGGTCGTGAAAGCAATGCGCAGATCATAGGGTTCAATGTTCGCGGCTTGGACAACGGCCTGCTCCATCCCAACGCCGCCGATGCTGTTGCCCAGCATCACGAACACGCTGATGAGGGCGTACAGCCCGTATGCCTCGGGAGCAACCAGGCGCGCGATGGCAATCCCCACCAGGAACTGCACACCGCTAGTGGTGAGCGTCGCGCCCATGCGCCAACCAAAGCCACGCGCTAGCTCGCGCTTGGCGCTGTGTCGGCTCATACTGGCAGGGGGGGCGGCCAAGATGCTGTCTGGCGGCTCGTTCACGCTATCGCTCCGCGGGTATTCTTGTTACTGTCTCTTCCCCTTTGAACGACACTCTGACGCGACGCCTGAGGCTACCTCGGTGCAGGACTTGTACGGCACACGAGCTTCCAATCGGGTCGCCACGCTTGGGCGTCGGGTGGGGCACACATCGACCAACGAGCAGCTCTGTGCAAATCGCCAGGGCAACCGTTAGTGAGAGGCGGCCGATGCGCCATGGTAGCTTATGGTAGGTGTCTGGTCAAGAACGCAGCTCCGGTGGTTCGTCCAATTGGCTAATGTCTCAGCTAGTGGCGTAAGACGATCTGGCCCAAACGATCATCGCGTGCCTTATCCCAGCAGTGCAACCGGCACGGCAATGAGGACACGAGAAGGCCGACCCTTGCATGGCGTTGATGTCGCACTCGGCAACTCTGGCCTGCAGGATGTGTCTTCCGACTTGATGTTTTCCGAAAGTGCCACACTTTCTGCTTGACAATCTCCGCACCGTATGCTATGCTTTTAGCACTCTGCAGTGGCGAGTGCTAAATCGCTTGCAGAGTGTCGTTTGGTCAGCGGTAGGCGCTGTACGGGGTACAGTGTCCAAATGTGAGCCGCGATGAGTAAGGAGGTTCTGATGGTAGATGTCAACCTGAAGCCTTTGGCAGACCGCGTGGTCGTAGAGCCTCTCGAGAGTGAGGAAGTCACGGCTGCCGGTATTGTTCTGCCCGAGACGGCCAAGGAAAAGCCCCAGAAGGGCACCATCCTCGCAGTCGGACCTGGCAAACGCGATGACAACGGCAATCTGGTGCCCATGGACGTCAAGGTTGGCGATGTGGTCCTGTATGCCAAGTACGGTGGCACTGAGGTCAAGTTGAGTGGGGACCGCGAGGTCCTGGTTCTTCGCGAGAGCGACATTCTCGCGATCGTTGGCTAGGCTTGGGAGGTTGTAGATCATGGCAAAGCAACTGCGATTCTCAGAAGAAGCTCGTCGCTCCTTGAAAAAGGGCGTGGACACGTTGGCCAAGGCGGTGGGGGCGA